>JAKADW010000226.1 GCA_021820165.1 Bacillota bacterium | reverse complement strand
CTAGGGACTTATGCCAGGGGTCATGACGATCAAAACCTGTCCCGCCGGCCCCGCTCTCCCACTTGCCGACGGTCTGGGTTTTTCTTCCCTCCGAGCACTAAGTCATCGCTTGTATTATACTCGTGCCGGGGGAGCAATGCAATCCTATGCGCCCGCTGATCGCGCGCTTTCTGCGGAAAAATTCAGCCAGACCTGCCACAACCGATCAAACCGCCGGGCGTCCTTGGGAAACACCAAGGGAGGTCTCACACCCCCAACATTGAAGCCCAATTGATTCATGAGCCATTTTAGCGGCACGGGATTCGCGTCGCAAAAGAGCTCTTGGGCCAAGGGCCAAATGCGCTCGTGTAAGCCTAACGCACGCCCCACCTGCCCCTTTTGGTAGGCGGCAATTAACTCCGCCATGGAGCTAGCCGCCAGGTGGGCCGCCACTGACACCACGCCCCGCGCACCCACCGCGAGACTTGGGAGCAGGAGACCATCGTCCCCGCTATAGAGCACGACCTCGGGGTCTAAGGCACGATGCATCAGAATCATGGCCATAATGCTGCCGGCCGCCTCCTTGACGGCCACAATATTGTCCGCCCTGCGACGGGCTTCGTGGATGGTCTCGGGATCTATTTTCACGCCGGTCCGGCCCGGTACGTCGTAAATCATGAGAGGCCGGCTAGTATGACGGGCGACCTCTTGGAAGTGGAAGGCAAGCGCCTCTTGTGACGGTTTATTGTAATACGGCGCGACCACCAACATTCCATCCGCTCCCCACCCGTCGGCCGCCTCCGTTAGCCGAACGGCCTCGGGGGTAAAATTATGCCCCGTCCCCACCCACACGGGGATGCCCGACGGCACGGCGCTTTTGACGGCACGAAACAGGCGTTCTCTTTCCTCTAGGGAAAGTCCGTAGGCTTCGCCGGTGGACCCGGCTACAACAAAGCCGCCGCACCCTTGTCCGACGAGATGTCGGGCGAGCGCGGCGGCCTTCTCCCCATCGACGGCCCCTGATTCTTCATCATAGGGTGTCACAAGCGCTGTCATTAACGGTGGCCAATTCATAAACGCTCCACCTCCCGGTCTAACCCAAATTGCTGATGCAAAGCGCGCACGGCTGCCTCCATATCTTTTTTTTCCAAGAGCAAGGTGATCGTGGCGTGGGAGTCTGCCGACTGAAGGACCCGGATATTCTCTCCTGCCAACGCCTCCATCACTCGACCGACAACTCCCGGAAGCCCTTCTATGGCCGAACCCACAATTGACACCTTGGCCCGGTCGTCGAACACCTGGAACGGGAACTTTAGCTCCTCCAGCGCCTGCTCGACCCGTTCACGCACCGGTCCCGTGACACAGAAGAACACATGATCGGGAAACAGATTAATCAGATCCACCGAGACTCCTCGCTGACCCAAGAGATCAAAGAGGCGAAATGTCCAAGCATTACCAGCATCCTCTGGGGCGGTGACGCGGAATTGAATGAGGTCCCGTAGCTGGGTCACGCCCGTGACCGCATGGTCTGGGTCACGATGGGCCCAAGAGTCTAAAACCCGACGCCCTTGACCTACGAGCGTGCCCATGGCGGTTGAAAATGTGGAACGGACCCGGACTGGGACGGAGAATTGGCGGGCTAATTCCACCGCCCGTGGGTGAATCACGCGTGCCCCTAAATTCGCCAATTGGAAGACTTCTTGATAATCCATTTCGCTAATCGTGCGAGCTTCAGGCACGATGCGAGGGTCGGCCGTCTTGATTCCGTCCACATCGGTAAAGATTTCTACCACCTCCGCGCCTAACATGGCCCCCAGAGCCACCGCAGTCGTGTCGCTGCCGCCCCGTCCCAATGTGGTGACCAGTCCATCGGAGCCAAGGCCCTGAAATCCCGCCACCACTGGCACCCGTCCAGCCTCTAAGGAGGCCTTCAGCCGCGAGGGGTCCAGTTTGATAATCTGCGCGTCTCCGTGGCGAGCATCGGTATGGATGCCCGCCTGGCCCCCAGTCATGACTTCCGGATTCAACCCTTCCTGCCTCAAATGACCGGCCATCACGGTAGCGCTGATGATTTCGCCACAACTGACCAATAAGTCGACCTCGGACGCTGGTGGGCTGGGGAAATGACTGATAAGGCCGAGTAGGGTATCGGTGGCATAGGGATCCCCGTGGCGCCCCATCGCCGACACCACCACCACCGGGCTCATCCCGTTGTCCACCGCCTGTCGCACCCAGTTGGTTACGAGACGACGTTGGTCGGTCTCGCGTACGGATGTTCCCCCAAACTTCTGCACAATCACTCGCATGCCCGATCGCCTCCCCCGACGCCCCATCGATCCTGAAGCGCACACAGGATATCAAGGGCGTTGGTCGCCGCTCCGCGTCGAAGATTGTCCGCAACAACGAACAGACGGAGTCCCTTGGGGTGATGGCGATCTCGCCGGATACGTCCCACTAATACATCATCATGCCCCGCCGCGGCGCGCGGGGTGGGTACAAGCCCGGACGCGGGATCGTCCACCAACCGCACCGACGGACCCTCCTGAAGCACCGTCCGAACTCTGTCGAGTGTCCATGGCTCACGGGTTTCCACGTAAACAGATTCGGCATGGCCAATGTACACCGGAACCCGAACCGCCGTCGCGCTGAGATGAAGATCACGTCCGAGAATTTTATTAGATTCCCGCATGAGCTTCCACTCTTCCCCGGTATAGTCCGCTTCCCCAAATGTATCGCAGAACGGCAACACATTATGGGCAATCGAGACGGGATAGACGCGGGGTTCATAGTCTGGGTCGTGCACTTCCTGTTCCAGTTCCTCCTGAGCTTCTCGTCCCGTTCCGGAAACAGCCTGGTACGTGGACACGACCACGCGCTCGATCCCGAAATGGCGCTCTAAGGGGGCCAGCGCACACACCAATTGAATGGTGGAACAATTGGGACTGGCAATGAGCCGCGCATCCCCTATGGCACCTGCGTTCACTTCGGGGACCACCAGCGGTACTTCGGGGTGCATGCGAAAGAAGCTGGCCTTGTCAATGACGGTGACCCCATGTTCCATGGCTTTCACTGCATACTCCGCACTGACGGCATTACCGGCTGCAAAGAAGGCGGCATCCACCCGCTGCCAGTCCATCGTGTCCAAGGGTTCTACGGGGATCGTCTGGCCATGAAAGTTCACCGACCGTCCGCCACCGTCCCGGGCAAGCGGAACCAGCACATCCACCGGCAGACCACGGTCCTCGAGAACGGTCAAGAGCGTTTGGCCGACCAATCCGGTCGCTCCCACAATGGCAATCCGATATCCTGGCAATTCGGTCACACTCCTATGGGTTATTTCCAGGGGACTAAGAGCGGTTGAACCTGCTCGCCCTGAATGGCCGCCTGCACGCTGGGCACAATGAGCTCTAGGTGCGCATCCAGCGACCGGGGTTTTTGAATCGGGTCATCCTGACCAAAGGGAACAAAGAAAATGTTCCGGGCCGACAACAACCGTCCAAGGTTGATCGCGTTCATCCCCAACAAATCGTTCGAGGTGGGCGCCAACAAAACCGGCCGCCCATTTCGCAATTGGGCTTTGACCGCCATGGTGACCGGCGAGTCATTGATTGCATTGGCTAACTTGGCCAATGTATTGCCCGTGCAAGGCATGACAAGCACCAGGTCAAACCAATGTTTGGGTCCGCTCGGTTCCACATCCGGAATGGACAGCAACATCTCGTGGTTGGCCGCTTGGGTGATTTGCTCCCGCCAAAAGTCGGGCGTACCGAAGCGGGTTTCGACCGCGAGAATGCTATGGGATACGATCGGAGTGACCTCGGCCCCTTCGGCCACTAACTCCTTTATTGTAGCGACTGCACGGGATAAATTACAGTGCCAAGCCGCCATTGCAACGCCGATTCTGACCCCCGTTAATGTCTGCATCCTCCCACTCCTCCTCCAGTGACATCCCCAGCGTCTCCCAGATAATTTCGGCCGCCCGCCTTGGCGCCACTTTGCCAGGGATACTTAGAATTTGTTCGTACTTACCGACGACGTCCGGTCGCCCCCGCAATTCGGGCACCAATCCCCCAGGAATCGAGGCCAGATCAAT
>JAKADW010000002.1 GCA_021820165.1 Bacillota bacterium | reverse complement strand
AAGATGGCGCCAAGATTCTTGGGGAAGGCGTGAGCGCCTGGTTTCAAGAAGTTGACCCCACAGCATTTTAACGTTATGGATGGCATCAAAGGGCCCCGCCGTAGTGAGGGCGACTTCCATAAGAACTCGGGTCAACGCGGTCGGATCTCCGCCATTCACCAAGTACGTGGCTGCCGCTTGCATGGCATGGAGCCCGTCCGCATCGTGTCTTAATATTTCTGCGAGGGCGTCTAACGTGTCCCGATGTGTGGATACCGGGAGCGGAGTACGCCACTCCGACCGGCCCGCTTTTTGCCTTCGGATCCGGGAGCCCGAGAGACCGGATAGCCAGGCCAGGTTTCGGGTATCCAGTCCCGTGTTGGGATCTTGGAGGAGGTCCATGATGCAATGCACACCGGTCACCGCATGGGCATCAAACTGGGTTCGACAAAGGATTTCGCTGGCAGCGATGTTAATCGCTTCGTAAAGGGTGGCCGGATTGATCTTCTGCACGATGAAATCACGAATTCTGTCAGGTTCTGTCCCGAACGGAGCTTCGATGAGCGATTCTACGGCATTCATCACGGTGTTCCGATCAACCGGATCATGGGATTGAATAAGCCCTAAGCTACCATCGGGCCAGTGTGGGGCTTTGGGCACCACAACGCCCGGGCGGCTTGCTAGATATTGGACGGCAGCGCGTAATATCGGTTCGGCAACGGCCCACCCATTAGTGTCTTCGAGTAGTTGGAGGCTCCGATGAATAATAAGGATTCGATGCTCGTTTTCGGTATACTGCACGAGCCCGGCGTAGGTTAAAAGGGGAGCCACTTCGCTTCCCGATTGGCGCAATAGCCCAATGAGACGATGTTCTGCCAAAAGAACCTGGTCCCCGGCGGCTAGTGACTCTAAGAACGCCTGCCGGGACGCCTCGAGGGTGGGTTCCGATACTGGCGCCATCTCCAAGAGGAGATAGGGCCCGTAATTAGGATTATGGAGCAAATCCACGACATAGGTTGCGGTTTGGAGTAGCGCCAAGTCTTGGTAGGCTGGATCTAATATAGACGAACCGCGAAGGATGGGACCCCCATTAAAGGTGCCGTGGCCGAGATAGGGACCGTGATGGTCGATGTACCGGGCGGAGGCCAACGCCAGCGTCAAGTGGGTATAACCAGGGCCCTTAGGCCTTTGTGCGTCGAGCCAGCTCGTGATATTGGCGCGGTCTAAGTCTTCGACGCTCTTGATAGCTCGATCCCAGTCCGTCGACCATTGATACTCTTGGTGCATGATGGATGCCTCCTTCGCAATCATTGTCCTGGTGCTACTGCAAAGTGTAAAGTAGAACGGGCATCAATCCATCCAACCCTGGGCTAGTGGCGCTGTAGGTCCAAAGTTGTAGACCCTCTGACGATGTTTTTGAGTTGCTTAAGCTAGGGTCTCAGTTTAGAATGAATCTTAGGTAAGTATTTAATAGGATTTGGAAGGGGAGGAACACAGCATGGCTGCATTATTGAATAGTAAGACCCATGGCAATCTTAAAGAGGCATTTGCCGGGGAGTCACAGGCTAATCGCCGATATCTCTATTTCGCCCAAAAGGCGGATGTAGAAGGGCAGCCCGAAGTAGCGGGATTGTTTCGCAATGTTGCAGAAGGGGAAACCGGGCATGCCTTTGGACACTTCGAATTCCTAGAGGAAGTCGGAGATCCGGTAACCGGCGTTGCGGTGGGGAGCACGGAGCAAAACTTAAAGAGCGCCATTGAAGGCGAAACATACGAGTACACCCAGATGTATCCCGGCTTTGCGAAAGAAGCCCGCGAAGAGGGTTTCGATGAGATTGCAGAGTGGTTTGAGACCCTGGCACGGGCGGAAAAAAGCCACGCAGGGCGCTTTACCAAAGGGCTATCCGGCCTCGGTAAAGATTAAGCAGGACGCGGGGCCGAATCTTCGGCCCCCTTTTTTAGGTTCAACTTAGCAGGAGGTGTCGACGATGGACTACAACCCGAGGGAGCCCGAGTACTGGGACGAATCGCGTCTCGCTACTGACATGAAGATGGCGTTCGATGTGTGTAATGGGTGTCGGCTCTGTCACAATCTCTGTCCTTCGTTTCCGGTACTGTTTGAGGCCGTAGAAGGCCATGATGATGATGTGGACCTATTGACCAGCGGTGAAATGACTCGGGTCGCCGATCTTTGCTACCAGTGTAAACTGTGCTATGTGAAGTGCCCTTATGTTCCCCCTCATCACTTTGACTTAGACTTTCCGCGGCTCATGTTGCGATCTAAGGCCATCCGGACCCGAAAGTCGGGGATGAGCCCGAGCGACAAATTTTTAGGGGATCCCGAACGCTCCGGCAGACTCGGGACGATGGTCCCCGGTCTCGCCAACTGGAGCCTGACCCAACCATTTTTACGGCGCCAAATGGAGCGACGCATGGGAATTGACCGCCGCCGCCACCTACCCAAGTTTGCCTTGACACGTTTTTCGCATTGGGTAAACGCACGACGCACCGCGACTACGGACCCCGACGTGGTCATATTTTCCACCTGTACGGTGGAATACCACGAAACCGGGATCGGCATGGCCGCCATGAAAATTTTGGAGCATAACGGGATTTCCGCAGCGGCGCCCGATAATCTTCGATGCTGTGGGATGCCTGCTCTGGATGGCGGTGATATCGCCGGAGCGACGGAGCGCGCCGCCCATAATGTCACTCAACTCGCTCGGTATGCCCAGGGTGGCAAGAAAATTTTAGCGCTACAGCCGACCTGCGCCTATGTCTTAAAAAAAGACTACCCGATGCTACTGGGGACACAGGAGGCACAACAGGTGGCGGACGCAACCCTCGACATCACGGAATACTTGGCGCAAGCGATGCGTGGGGGGCGGATGAAAAAGGATTTTGTGTCCAGCCCAGGGCCGGTGACTTATCACATGTCGTGCCATACTAAGGCGCAAGGCTTAAGAAAGGCGGCAGAGGATTTGTTGTCGGGGATTGAGGGCACTACGGTCACCGTAGTGGACCGATGTGCGGGCATCGATGGAACCTGGGGCCTTAAGGCGGAGTATTACGATGAATCTCAAAAGGTTGCTAAAAAAATGACCGACGCGTTTCGCGCCGCGCATGATACCGTGGCCTGCTCCGATTGTGCCTTGGCCGGCCTTCAAATTGAGGTAGCATCGGACCACCCGCCCGAGCATCCGGTTCAAATTTTGGCTAAGGCCTATGGTCTTACCGCCCAGTAGGAGGGTCACCCATGCGACAACTGACCATGCAGGATCTGGTGTCAAACCAGGAATATGAAGCGCTGCGCCCCGAATTTCGGCAACGCATTATTCGACTGAAGAAGATGCGGCGACTCATCGTGGGGCCTCGAATCTCATTGGTTTTCGAGAATACCGAAACCATGAGGTTTCAGGTCCAAGAGATGATGCGGATTGAACATATTGAAGATCCGGCAAAGATTCGAGAGGAAATAGCGGTCTATAACGATCTATTACCCCAGGGACTGGCCATTGGGGCCACGCTTCTTATCGAACTTACCCAGTCTGACGATATGCCTAAAATCTTGCGCCAACTATCGGGAGTCGAGGAGCATGTGCGACTTCTCGTCGGGGATCGTACGGTGATGGCTGTGGCCGAACCGGGTCGTTCCACGGAGGAGAAGACAAGTTCCGTCCATTATCTTACGTTTGAATTCTCCTTAGATGATCGCGATGCGCTGATGGAGCATCCCGACCAGGTGGTGCTGGCCATTGACCACCCGGGCTATACGTTTAATGTCACGGTTCCCCAAGGCACCGTGGCACTTTTGGTGCATGACCTCGTCGGTCCCAAATAGAGGGGGGTGTCCTCGATGGAACCCTTGTCTGACTGTACGCGCTGCGGGCTGGCAGCGAGGAGGACCCAGGTGGTGGTTGGTCGCGGCGCACCAACCGCGCGTATTATGTTTACCGGAGAAGCTCCGGGTAAAGCAGAAGATCGGACCGGGTTGGGATTTCAGGGCAGCGCCGGTAAAATTTTCGACGATGTGCTGTCATACCTGGGTCTTACGCGCGAAGAAATCTGGCTGAATAACGCCGTGCGCTGTCGCCCGACTGATACGGGTCGAAAAAATCGTCCACCCCGGATTGAAGAGATCGAGGCGTGCCGGCCCTGGATGCAAGACGATGTGGACCGGGTCAATCCCCAACTTATTGTGACCTTAGGTCGCATGGCCTTTTTGGCTCTTACCGGCGAAACCGCCTTCGCCACGTATCGGGGAGGACCCTACACCAAGGGAGCACCGGGGGGCCCACTCCTCTTCCCATTGGCGCACCCGGCCTACCTCATCTACCGCCGTTCTTTGATGCCCGCGTATCGTGAGGATTTAGACCGCTTAGCAGAAGTTTTGGCGGCGCTGGATGTGCCGCGGCGGCCAGTGGTACCGGAACGCTTCAGGTAACCCGATCGCCACGAGGGGATCGACGCACGTCCATTCCCCGTCGCCCCTCGTGGTTGACAAACGGCCTCGACGGGCCCGGCTAATTTTTTACTCCGACCAGGATGAGCCGATATTTAATAAATTGACCGTTTAGTAAAATACCCGGCGGAAAGGTCGGACTATGCAATAACCGCAAGGCATCTTGACCCTCCGTCGAGTCGGCAGAGACCGGCGATAACCATTCTTCCGGCGTCATTGGCTCCGCCTGCACCGTGAGTGTTAGCAGATCGAGTCCTTGAGCGGCTACCAAGTGCGCCCATTCGTTAGCGGTGCGAGCGGCATAGTGGGAGTCGTCTCGAAACCGTTCCAACTGGTTTAATCCGGCAATTGCTGGGGAGGGGGCCGTCATGTCCGAAATCCCGAGCCGGCCTCCCGGTTTAAGTACGCGGGTGGCTTCGGCGAGAAATAGGCCGAGGTCGTGGAAATGATGTGCGGCGCGACGGCAGGTCACGGCATCAAATGTATTGTCCGGCCAAGATAGTTGGTGTACATCCCCGAGAATCCAGTCGACGGAGACGTGACGAGACTCCGCTAACTTTTCGGCGGATCCCAGCATCTCCGAGGTAAGGTCCAGGCCGGACACGGTGTGACCGCGTTCTGCTAAGGCAACGGTGGTGTGCCCGGTGCCGCAAGCTGCGTCCAGTACGCGGCTATGGGGAGCTAGTTCCAACGAATCCATGAGAACGTCTAAATCGTGTCCCCGGGCGTGGCGCGCACTGGTTAAATATGCCGCGTGGTAGCGGCCAAAGTACTGGGTAATTTTTTGGTTGTCGGGGTTCATTCGATACAATCCTCCTTAGGGTTTATGAGGTGATATATTGAGCATAAATGCAAAAACATGTGGAATATGGGATGATATAGGCACCAATACATGAAGGATGTGCATGTATGCCCAGTCGCCGCCTTATCGACATGGACCTGATGGATGTCGCCATGCTGGTGGAAATGGGGAGCGGGCATAACTTGGGACAGGTCGCCGAGGCCCTGGGGCTCTCGGACTCCGCCGTGTCTCATCGGTTGAAACGCTTGCAGGACCGCATGCCGCTCGCGATCAGCCGGCGTATCGGACGTGAAATCATGGTGACCGAATCTCTCGAAGCGGCGATGCCTTATCTTACGGCGGCCCTGGAGAATCTCCGGGATGCCGCGACAAAGATGACCGAGCCCACGGCCCGAGTGGCTTTAGTGGGTATCGCGCGGATTTTCTCGGGTTGGGCGGAGACACTCTTACCCGAAGCGGGGCTGGGCAGCGCAACGCTGCGATGGGCGATTCACACCGGGACGTCAGAAGACATCGTGGATCAAGTACGGAACGGAACGCTAGACTGCGGCCTGGTTCGCACCGATCATGGGCTGTGGGGCGTAACCCTCCATACTCTTGACCAAGACCCCTTGGTAGCGGTAGCTACCCCCTCCGTTAACCAGCGGCTTTCACCAGGTGTTCCCGACCAATGGCCCTGGATTCATTTTGACGATAGCCTAAGTCATGGGCAGACGGTCAACCAAATCTTTTCGCAGATGCGATGGAACCGTACCGCTGATCTTAAGGTCGATGCGTTAGGATCTGCCTTGGCGTTGGTCCTGGCCGGTCGCGGCATTGCGGTTTTGCCGGAGTCTCTGGTGGCGGTGTATCTACGAGCCTCGCAGTTAGCCATAGTGGACACGCCCGACGTGAGATGGCCGACCCGTACGGTGGCCTTAGTGGTCCGTACGGGTCGGGAGCTCCCGCCATGGTTCGGCGTATGGGGCGATAGGATTAAGCGTCGGTTACACCATGGTGAGTCCACCTGAAATCGAGAGAGTTTGGCCGGTGATGTATCGTGCTCCGTCGCTGGCTAAGAAGAGCACGGCGGCCGCAATGTCAGCCGGCTGACCCACGCGTCGCAACGGAACTTTTCGCACCATTTTTTCGATGAGACGGTGGGCGTCCGGTGTGGCGGCGTTATCGCCTAACATCTGGGTGTCCACGGGTCCGGGTGAGATGGCATTAATCCGGACTTGGTGACGCGCCATCTCCTGGGCGAGCGATTTGGTTAGTGAGATAAGCCCGCCTTTAGCCGCCGAGTATACCGCTTCGCCTGCCATACCGACACGCGCGGCGTCGGACACGACATTAATCACAACACCATCCTGCTGGGACACCATGTAAGGGAGCACGCCGTGGCAAATATGAATGGGACCCCAGAGGTTGGTCGCCAAGACTCGCCCCCAGTAAGTTGAATCTTCCCCGAGGAAGGGATGGGTCTCGGTCCAGCCCGCGTTATTCACGACTATATCGAATAAGCGTTCATCCCTAAGACTTTCGCGGAGCGCTTGGGCCACCTGGTCCTTATCTCCCACGTCCAGCGCTCGCGTCTCGAGGCGAGGTTCGTACGCTTTTAACTTACTTTTCGCCTCGTGGATCCCGTCCGGATGCAGAGCCCAAATGGTCACCGCATCCCCTTGGCGTAAAAATTCCTTGGCGCATTCAAACCCGATACCTCGTGATGCTCCTGTGATCAATACCCGGCGTGGTGTGGTGCTCATGTTAGTCCCCCCTTTTAGTCCCTTTGTTTCATGTTTTCAAAAGGGCCTGATGAGAGGGTTAGACCGCCATCGACCCGGATCACCTGACCGGTGACAAAATCGGATAAAGATGAGGCCAAAAACAGCGCAACCCGGGCCACATCGTCCGGCGCCCCGATCCGTCCTAGTGGGGTTTGGGCCGTGACTTCGCGGTCAAAGGCGTCATAGCGATCCCCCATATAATAACGCGCCGAGTCTGTGGCAATGACGCCAGGCGCAATCGCGTTACAGGTAATTTGGCGGGATCCGAGTTCGTAGGCAAGATACCGGGTCAGGGTTTCGATGGCCCCCTTCGCGGAGCCAATTGTGGCGTAGCCAGGCAGCGTAAAGGGTGTGCCATGACCCGAGACGGTGATGATGCGACCCGGCCCTCGACCCTCCCGCACCATGAGTGGCACGGCCCGTTGTGCCATGTGGACGAGGCTGCCATACACGACGTCAAAGGTGCGCGCAATATGGTGGGGCTTGAGCTCCAAAATGGATTTAAAGGCAGTGGCCGCCGCGTTGGCCATTAGGATGTCCAGACCTCCGAGACGCTCTTGTATGGTGTCGAACAGGGCATCGATCGCATGCTCGTCCTCGAGATCCGCACCCAGGGCAAAAGCAGATCCGCCTTGCTGGTGAATCCGACTTACCACATCAGCGGCTGCCGCCTCAGACTTTCGATAATGGACGATAACGGTCGCACCTTCACGGGCAAAGAGTTCTGCCGAAGCTTGCCCGATGCCCCGTGAACTCCCGGTAACCAGCGCAATTTTTCCGGTCAGCATTCCCATCTATCCATTCAATCCTTTCCCTAACCATTCGCCTCCGTCCATCACCATGATTTCACCGTTGACAAAGTCGGCAAAGGGAGAAAGTAGGTAGCTGGCGGCATGGGACACTTCCGCCACCGTGCCAAAACGGCCGATCGGAATCTTGGCGGTAAGACGTGCCTTGTCGGCCGGGTCGGCCCACAGCGGACGAGCGCCTTCGGTATCGGTGGGGCCGGGACACAGAGCATTGACGCGAATGCCGTAGTGGGCCCATTCGACAGCGAGGGTTCGGGTCAATGCTACAATCCCGGCCTTGGCAGCCGCGGAATGGACCGTTTGCGGACCTCCGGTCCACGCATAACTGGCCACGATCGAAAGAATTCTACCGCCGGTGCCTTGCTCAATCATTTTGAGCCCCGCGGCCCGAGTGCAGTAAAAGGTCCCATTAAGGACGCTATTGACGACAGCATTCCACCCATTGACAGAAAGCTTTTCGGCGTCCACCAGGAAGTTTCCGGCGGCGCTATTGACCAGCATGTCAAGTTGACCGTAGTGTGCGATGACCCCATTCATCAGCGCTTCGACCTGATCCGGTTGACGTACATCGGTGGGGATCACCAGGACTTCATGGCCTTTTGCGGCAAGAGCCTGACGAGCACTTTCCAAACGGTCGGTGTTACGACTAGCCAACACGACTTTGGCTCCTAGCCGGCCGAGTTCTTCGGCGATACCGAATCCAATTCCGGTGGCGCCACCCGTGATGACGGCCACTTGTCCCTGTAGGGTCTCTGCGGGGAGCATGGTTGTTGATGGCATAAGGAATCTCCTCCAGAAAATTATTGGTTACTGACCCCTAAATTCCGGGGCGCGGCGTTCTAAAAATGCGGTGACGGCCTCTTGATGGTCTCTGGTGCGACCCAGTAGATCTTGGGTCGAGGCTTCTTTGGCGAGTGCTTCGCGCCATGAAAGACCTTGAACCTCTAACAGCAGGCGTCGGATTTCGGCCATGGCTCGGGTAGGGCCGGCCGCCCATTGCTTGGCGAGTGCTCGGGCCTTGACTTCCGCTTCTTCGACGGAGGCGTAGCGGTGATGGGCAAGTCCCCACGACATCGCGTCGTCGGGGCCTATGGCTTGTCCCGAAAGGGCGACACCCAAAGCCCGTGACCAGCCCAGGGTGCGGGACAGGAGGTAACTCGCGCCCGTGTCCGGCGCGAGCCCAACTTTAACGAAGGCGGGAATAAAACTAGCGGACTCGGTAATGACCCGAATGTCACAGGCTAAGGCTAAAGAGAGTCCGCCTCCGGCCGCTGGGCCCTGAACCAAAGCAATGGTGGGCTTGGACAGGTCTAATAAGGCTTCGATAAGGGGGTTATATTCGTCGCGCACCAGGCCTCCTAAATCCGGGTCGGCAGTCGCGTACATTTCCTTCATTTCCTTGACATCTTGTCCGACCGAAAAAGCTCGACCCGATCCGGTGAGCAACACCGCTCGCACTGTGGGATCTTTTTCTGCCGATACAAGGAGTTGCAAAAGTTCTTGACGTAGCCCATGCGTCAACGCATTGAGCGCTGCGGGCCGATTGAGTTGAATAGTTAGGACCGAATGATCAATGTGGGAAAGCACCGCGGATTCACTAGACACCAAAATAAACCTCCTCACGTAATATCACCCAGGGTAACTTCGATTGTAACCTATCACAATACAGAAAGTTACGGCCAACAAAATTTTACCAGGCTCTATGCGGTGGGCATCGATCATGATATACTTAGGGAAGTTACTTCCCAATAACTATCAAGGAGTCGATATCATGAGTCGTTGGAACATTGACGTGGCGCACAGTACGGCGGAGTTTTCGATCCGCCACCTAATGATTTCTACGGTTAAAGGCCGTTTCAGCGGAATTGAGGGAGTGATTGTCGGAGAACCCGAACACTTAGATGAGGCCTCAGTGGAAGTCAGTTTAGATATTGCCAGTGTTGATACCCGGCAAGCCGAACGCGACGCCCACTTACGATCGGCCGATTTTTTCGATGTAGAAAAGTTCCCCAAGATGCTCTTCAAAAGTAATCAAATTAGCGCAGTCGGAGATAATCGCTACACCATCGTGGGTGATCTGACGATCCATGGCGTAACGCGTAGCGAGATCTTTTCAGTGACCTTTGAGGGCCGTGCCAAAGATCCGTGGGGCGGGGAGCGCGCTGGATTTAGTGGGAGCGCCAAGATTAACCGGAAAGATTACGGCCTACAGTGGAACGTGGCGCTCGAGGCTGGCGGTGTGATGGTAGGGGACGAGGTCAAAATAAACATCGAAATCGAAGCCATTAAGGAAGCCGACTGACGGAGCTCTTCATCCCCCAAGGCGCACTGTACTCAGTGCGCCTTTTGACGTCTTACGAAGGAGCCCGACGGCGGGGGCTCTTTTGGGGAAGAGACTAGCGGCTTCGGTGCCCTCGATAATGTTCGCAAAATCTCATCGTGGGGGTTAGCGTTGCAGTCGTCTTGCTAAAAAGTCCTTGATGGTGGCGTTGGTAATGAGGGGTTCTTCAATATGGGGCAGATGGCCACACTCCTCGATGACAAGGAGTTCAGCGTTGGGCAAGATTTTTGCCATAGCCCGCGCATAGGGCACCGGAATAATCTTGTCGTGGCGTCCCCATAGCAAGAGGGTGGGGCAGGTGATTTTGGTTAAGTCCCAAGACGGATCGGCCCCAATGGGGGTGTTTTCCACATAGTGCGCAAACACGGTGCGCCCGTGGTTGAGCTCTTTGGCGTCCTCGAGGGATCGATAGGGTGTATGGCGCTTGTAGTTGTCGCGATTATGGACCAACCCTGACATGAATTGATCAGGTGGAAGGCTTAAGGGATTAACTATCGGCACATCCAGAAGATCCACACCTACAGCATTTAGTAGCAACAAGGCACGGATTCTCTCGGGGGCTTTAAGGGTCGCCGACAAGGCTACCCGGCCACCCATCGAGTTGCCGCCCAAAATGAATTCCGTAATGCCAAGACTCGCCATCCATTCTAAAACGATGGTGCCCAGCGCGTCGGGGGAATCGAAGCCTCTCAGATAGGCCGACTGTCCGAATCCGGGCAAATCCGGGCAAATCACTCGATAGTGATTTTGAAAGTATTCCATTTGATGCAACCAGGCTTTTCCGGTGCCACCACCCCCATGTAAGAGGCAGAGGGCTTCGCCTTCCCCAGCTTCAAACCAACTCCAGGTTTCACCGCGCCAAAGTCCCTGCTTGCGTTCGATGTTGGTAGCCATTGATCTCTCCTGCTGATTTATTCCCCGGGGCTCCGGGTGTGTGACAACGGCTCAATTTTATGCTTTTTGCGGGCATCCTGACAACTCGCCAGGGGGTGGCTTTGGGCACACTGTTTTTGATAGTGGGGCGTGGATTCTGGTAAGATGCCCATAGTAAGAATAACTGTGCTGATATGCCGATCGAGGCGTTTAGGACAACTATATCGAGGTGTTTGGGTGAGAATCCAAGATATCGGAGAGCGAGAACTCATATCGATTATTCATCGGCTGCAAGCGCGTCCCCCCTTGGGATACATTGGAATCGGAGACGATGCGGCGTTTATCCCTCCCAATTCTCGTGGGACCCTGATTAGTCAGGATATGTTGGTGGAAAACCAGCACTTCCGCTTGGATTGGATGGCCCCCGAGCAACTCGGCGAAAAGGCGGTGGCCGTGAATGTGAGTGACATTGCGGCCATGGGCGGGACACCCCAGGCGCTGCTTACGAGCCTGTCGGTGCCCGGTTCGCTGGATGTGGCTTGGGTGGAGTCGCTTTACCGGGGGATCGCCAAGGCGCTGGATCGCTATGGGTTGGTATTAATTGGGGGGGACACGGTAGGCTCTCGAGACCGAATAACGCTGGACGTCACCGTGGTGGGTGAACCGGGGCCTTCGGGACCGATGCTGAAAACGGGTGCCCGGCCCGGCGATCGGCTCTTTGTTTCGGGTAGACTCGGTGCCTCTTATGCGGGATTGATGTTGCTCTCCCACGGGATTACCTGGCCAAGCACCGTGGTGGTCGAGCGCAGCGTGCTAATGGCCCATCTAACTCCGACGGCACGGGTCAAGGTGGGACAACAACTGGGGCCTTTTGCCCATGCCTTAACGGACATAAGCGATGGGTTAGTAGCAGAATTGGAAGAAATCACGCGGTTTGGTCGGATTGGCGCGGTGATTTTTGAAGACCGCCTACCGATCGATGACGCGACCCTGACCACCGCACGACGCTATGCGGTCCAGGGCACTGATTTTGCCTTATATGGTGGGGAAGATTATGAATTACTGGCGGCCATTCCCCCCTCGCGAGTTTCCGAAGTCCATGAACTGGAGGCGCGTACCGGCGTTGTGATGACCGAGATTGGGAAGATTACGGAAACTCCGGGGGTTCGCATGGCCGCCTCGGAAGGGGAGCCGGAGCATGACCTCCAAGGGCGAATTTACAATCACTTTCCGGTGGCATAACCTCGAACAGATGAGCCGGGTGGCCGCTCTTTGCGCCACGCTGTGGCAGCCTCCCGCCGTGGTGTTGATGGAAGGCGAACTCGGCGTCGGTAAGACCGCATTGATTCAGGCGGTGCTGAAGGTATGGGGAGTGGCCACGGGGGTCAAGTCGCCGACATTTGATCTGGTCCACCTCTACCAAGCGGAATGTGGTGCTATCTATCATGCGGACCTTTATCGGATTCAACAGGCGGAAGAGTTGGAGATGTTGGATCTGCCAGATGGCCGATCCCATCAAACGCTCTTGGTTGAATGGGGCCACTGGCTTCGCGACTGGTATCCGGATCGCTGGGACGCGGATTTGACAGAAGATACCCAGGGATCCCGCATGATGACCTTAACCGCCGTGGGGTCAGAGCCTATAAAAAGGATGACCACATGGGAGGGGCGTATGCATGCGAATCCTAGGGGTTGACGCGTCGGGACCGTCGCTTACGGTATCCTTAATCGATGCCAACGGTGTCGTAGCGGAATTTATGTGGACCAAACCCAAGACGGCAGGCAGTCAACTTGTGCCGTGGGTCGACCGCATCGTGCGCGAGTACGGTCGCCCCGATGCCATTGGGGTTGGAGTGGGGCCGGGTTCTTTCACCGGGGTGCGGATTGCTGTGACGACCGCCAAGGCGCTGGCCTATGCATGGCAGATCCCCGTCAAAGGGGTCTCGTCTTTGCAAGCCTGGTCGCTGGGAGTTCCCCTGGGAAGCCGTGTGCTGGTCACCAGTGAGCGGCGGGGGGGATCCTTTTACGCCGGGTACTATCTCAATCACGAGGCCGGGAGTCAGACGCTAGTGGCCGACATGGCCGTCGATAAGAATAGGCTACCGGATCCCTTTCCTGTCGATGATGAGGTATGGGTACTGGGTCCCCTAAAGGACTCACCGAACGACCTCGAACTGGTCGGGCCCCGGGCTCGGGCCTCTAATATTGCACTCTTAGGATCATCCGTGGCATTATTAGCTCAAGGAGCATTAATAAACGGTCAGGATGATCCGGTCATGGGCCTTGGTCCTATATATGCCAGGCCACCAGCCATTACGGTAACCGGACAGATCCTTGCAGTCAAGGGTGATGAAGTCAATGGCGGTCAGTGATGATGTTTCGGAACAGGCTCCATCCGAGGTGTTGGTGCGCGACATGTATTTGGTGGACCTCGATGCGGTGATGGCGATTGAAGCGCATTCTTTTCCCACTCCGTGGTCTCGCAATGCCTTTCAGACCGAGATCTTGGAAAACACCTTTGCCACCTACCTGGTGCTGGATTTTCACGGACGAGTCGTGTCATATGGGGGCATGTGGATCATATTAGACGAGGCCCATGTGACCAATGTCGCGGTGCATCCCGATTACCGGGGCCACCACCTGGGCGAGCGAATGATGGAAGGAATGGTCGAACGGGCTCGTACCATGGGAGTGCAGCGCATGACCTTAGAGGTGCGCCGTGGCAATATTGTGGCCCAAAACTTGTATCATAAGATGGGGTTCGTGCAGTTAGGCGTGCGACGGGGTTATTACACCGATACGCACGAGGATGCTTTTATTATGTGGAAGGATCCTCTTTAGGTTCACGGATCGGATGCACGCGCACGATTCTTCCCCCCCACCACGCTGCGAAAACGCCTAGGACACCATAGAAAATTCCTGCCATGAGGCCAATTAATAGTGTGCCCGTGAGCACGTGCAGGTGAAGCATGGTGAGCGCCGCGTCGGTGGGAACCCCATGTAACTGGCTCATGAAGGCAGTTTGGGCGCCAGGTAGGCGTAGTACATACTGGTAGGCTAGTGCCCCGACAAAGGCCGTGACCAGGCCTACCAAAAATGTGGGCAAGATAAATCGCCGATGCCTTTTGGCCAGGCTTCGTCCTAAGAGGACGAAGACGATGATACTAATGAGGAAGACAAAGAAGTGGCTTAAGGTCAGCAAGTGATAAGTGACGGGGGACAGCACGAGAGGTGCTGGTAAGGAGAATACTAAGAGTAGAACAAAACCAAACGCGAGCAACATGGTATGGGTCTCCTTTCTCCGGATCCCTAGACGGTAGGTGTAGTATGGGCAAAACCGGTAAAATTAACTCAGACGGCTAGGGGGTGAGGAGATACGAACATTTTAGGTATCGAGTCGTCGTGCGATGACACCGCGATTGCGGTGGTAAAAGACGGCGCCACTCTGGTGGCACAGGCCGTGGCCTCTTCTGCCATTATTCAGACCCAATACGGGGGTGTAGTACCCGAAGTGGCGGCCCGTGAGCATACCATGTCCATCCTCCCGGTTCTTGACGAATGCCTAAAACGTGCAAACCTGTCTTTGTCAGAGATTGATGCCATCGCCGTGACACAGGGTCCGGGACTTTTGGGGGCGCTCTTAATTGGGGTCACGTTTGCCAAATCATTGGGAGTCGGTCTCGGGATTCCGGTGGTGGGAGTGCATCACCTCGAAGCACATCTCTACGCGAATGCCTTGGTCGGGGCGCTGAATTTTCCGGCTATCGGCCTTTTGGTGTCGGGTGGGCACACAACCCTGGTGTTATGGGAGGGTCACGGTCGACTTCGCGTCTTAGGCGAAACCAAAGATGA
Source organism: Bacillota bacterium (assembly GCA_021820165.1). The sequence goes on along the minus strand of JAKADW010000002.1, from coordinate 5,421 downwards.
TGCTGCAGGTGAAGCTTTTGATAAAGGGGCGCGGGCGCTCGGCCTGCCGTATCCCGGGGGACCCCATATTGAACGACTAGCCGCAAAGGCTCATAAAGAGTCGCGGCTATCGCTACCCGTGGCATATCTTGGAGCCGATAGCCTGGACTTTAGTTTTAGTGGTCTCAAAACGGCGACCCGAGAAACGGTGTTAGCCCATCCCGGGCGCCGTGAAGATATTGCCTGGGCACTGCAAGATGCGGTAGTGAGAGCCTTGGTCAAAACCACGGGGCGCGCCTTAACCCAGAATCCGGTTAAGGATCTCTACTTGGCCGGGGGGGTTACTGCGAACACCGCATTAAGAGAAGCAATGATGACGGTGGCCGGGCAACACGGCGTGCGCGTTCATATTCCGCCAGCCCCATTATGCACGGATAACGCCGCGATGGTAGCGGCGCTCGGATATTATCGACTCCAACAGGGACATCGCATGGATGTGGAAGCGTCACCGAACATTAATTATCCCCTGGGGTAGTGGTGACGTTGTGTATAGGCTGTGGATAAAGTGGATAATTATGTCACCTTGAGGGAGATTGAGGCGCATGTTGTTAAAATTTGGGGAACGCGAACCGTCCGTGGCTCATCCGGTGTTCATTGCGCCGGGCTCGTATCTCATTGGAGAGGTTCATGTCGAAAAAGAGGCGTCGATTTGGTTCAACGCCGTGGTTCGGGCTGATACCACCCCGATTCACATCGGCTATCGGACTAATGTGCAGGATGGTGCGGTGCTCCATGCGGATCCGGGATATCCATGTGAGATCGGTCACGATGTGACCATTGGACATCGGGCGGTGATTCATGGCGCACACCTGGAGGATTATGTGCTGGTGGGCATGGGCGCCATCATCATGAATGGGGCGAAAATTGGCCATCATTGTATTATTGGGGCCGGAACTGTGATTCCGGGGGGCATGGTGATTCCACCATTAAGTCTGGTGCTAGGGATGCCGGGCCGTGTAGTGCGCCCTTTGACCGAAGACGACACCAAACATATTGAACAGGCCGCTCGGCATTACGTAGATCTATGGGTGGATCAGAACTGGGCTTTCCACTAGGGTCAGAGTAGAGATACAGGGGGGCTTTTAAATATGAAGGCAGCGCACTTCATCGGAATCGGTGGGTACAGTATGAGCGGTCTGGCCCTCCTTTTACACGGCCAAGGATACCGGGTGACGGGATCGGATATGAAGCCATCAAGCCGCACGGATCGATTGGAGAACGCCGGGATCCGGGTTTATTATGAGCATCGACCGGAGTGGGTTCACGGGCAGGACTTAGTGGTTTACAACACGGATGTTAGTCCTAACAACCCCGAACGACGAGAGGCAGAACGGCAGGGCCTCAGGTTAGTGCATCGTTCGGAAGTGCTCGCCGAAGCCCTCTTACCCTATCAGGCCATCACGGTGAGCGGCACTCACGGTAAAACCACCACGACCACGATGATCGGAACCATCTTGCAGCACCAAGGGCTCGATCCGACAGTCTTGGTGGGAGGCGAGGTCCCGCAGTTTAACGGCAACCTGTTAGTGGGCCAGGGAACCTATGCGGTGGCTGAAGCGGATGAGAGTGATGGCACTTTTTTACGATATAACCCCGTGGTAGCCGTGGCTACCAACGTGGAGGCCGAACATTTGGACCATTTCGGGGGGCGGTTGGAACTCCTAGTGGCCGCATTTGAGGAGTATTTGGGGAGGGTGCCTTCGCACGGACTGGCGGTGATAGGCATAGATAACGCGATTCTGCGAGAAATAAGTGCACGGCTACCGGTGTCAGTAACAGGCTACGGCTTGGCCGCCGACGCGATGGTACGGGCCACCGACGTCCATCCGGTGCCCGGGGGCACCGGGTTTACGCTGGAGGTTCAGGGCAGAAGCGTGGCGTCGGCAGAACTCGGAGTCCCCGGGATTCACAATGTGGTGAATGCGCTCGGTGCCTTGACTGCGGCGCACCATGTCGGGGTCCCTTGGGCGGAAGGAATGGAGAGCTTAAGACAATTCAAAAACGCGGCACGTCGCTTTCAGATCTTATTTGAGGGACCCACTCGTGTGGTCGATGACTATGCTCACCATCCAACGGAAATTCAATCGACCTTGGCCGCCGCGCGCCAAGTTACGAGGGGCCGGGTGATCGCCCTTTTTCAGCCGCAACGCTATGTCCGCACTAAAAACCTCTGGCATCAGTTTATAGAGAGTTTTGGGCAAGCAGACCGTCTTTACCTCACGGACATCTACGCCCCGCCGGGAGAGCCTCGTATCCCAGGTATCAGTGGCGCCGCACTGGCGGAGGCTGTCGCGAAACATCAAGGTAGAGAGGTGGCTTTCTTCCCAGATATGATGGGCGCCATTGAGCCGATTTTGTCGGATTTGGAGCCGGGAGACACGTTTATCACGATGGGGGCCGGCAATGTCTTCCAAGTGGCGGAAATTGTGGCGGATCAATTGCGATCGAGCTAGCGGCTCTGGTAGACTTGGTTAAACTTTAGGGGGGCGAATCGCGTTGAACTTTGCGGAGAAATTTGGAACAGAGGCGCTAACCTTTGACGATGTGTTGTTAACCCCGGCGCATTCTGAAGTCTTGCCTCGGGACGTCGAACTGGCCACGAGACTGACTCGAAACGTCAAGCTCAACATGCCCTTGATCTCGGCGGGCATGGATACCGTGACCGAAGCTCGGATGGCTATTGCCATTGCTCGCGAGGGAGGTATTGGCGTCATCCACAAAAATATGGCCGTTGAAGAGCAGGCCAGCGAAGTGGATAAAGTCAAGCGGTCTGAGCATGGGGTCATCATTGACCCCATATTTTTAGGCCCGGACCATCCCATCCGGGATGCTCTCGAACTAATGAGTCGCTATCGCATTTCGGGGGTACCGATAGTGCGTGACGGAGGGTATTTGGTTGGCATCTTAACCAACCGAGATTTGCGGTTTGAACAGGATTTTTCGCGTCCGATTCATGAAGTGATGACCAAAGAAAATTTGGTTACTGCACACGAAGGAACGACCTTGGACGAAGCGAAGCTAATACTTGGAAAACATCGTATCGAAAAGCTACCATTGGTAGATACCCAGGGACGACTCCGGGGGCTCATTACGATTAAGGATATTGAGAAGGCACGAAAATTCCCCCATGCCGCTAAAGATCTTAATGGTCGGCTCTTGGTGGCCGCGGCCGTATCCGTAGGCTCGCAAACCTTAGAACGGGTTGAGGCCCTCGTAGCCGCACGTGTGGATGTGGTCGTGGTGGATACTGCGCATGGCCACTCAAGAGGGGTTCTCGACACGATCCGCTTAATTAAGTCCACATTTCGTCACATCGATTTGATTGGGGGCAACGTCGCCACCAAGGAGGGGGCGTTGGCCCTCATTGAAGCCGGCGTGGATGGCGTCAAAGTCGGCGTCGGACCCGGGTCGATCTGTACCACCCGAGTCGTGGCCGGTATCGGGGTGCCGCAGATCACGGCCGTTTGGGAGGCCTACCAAGCCGCACGGGATCACGACGTACCGGTGATTGCGGATGGAGGCATCCGCTGGTCCGGAGATGTGGTCAAGGCACTGGCAGCTGGCGCTTCGACGGTGATGCTGGGCTCCCTCTTTGCCGGTACCGAAGAAAGTCCTGGAGAACTCGAAATTTTTAAGGGCCGGTCATTCAAAGTGTATCGGGGCATGGGCTCGCTTGGCGCCATGAAGCAGGGCTCCAGTGACCGATATTTTCAAGAGGATCAGGATGTGGAGAAATTAGTCCCCGAGGGGATCGAAGGCCGGGTTCCTTACCGGGGCTCGCTCGCCGATACCGTGTACCAACTTCTTGGGGGAATCCGCTCCGGGATGGGTTATTGTGGGACCCGAACCCTCCAAGAGTTGCGGGAAAGGGGACGTTTTTTGCGGATTACCAATGCGGGTCTCGTGGAGAGTCATCCGCATGACGTTCAAATTACCAAAGAATCACCCAATTATAGTCTGTAGCCGTGGAGGGGAAGAATTTTGGCGCGTTTGGTGATTGAAGGCCAGCACTCCTTAGCGGGAGAGGTTGCGATCGAGGGATCCAAAAATAGCGCGCTCCCCATCATAACGGCGGCCGCACTGGCTGCCGAAGGGGTCACGGTGCTGGAGAATGTTCCGCGTTACACGGATATCTTGGATTTATGCGAAATCTTACGTCAACTAGGAGCTGCGGTGGAATGGGACAGCGCGACGCGTCTTCGTATTGATGCTAAGGGCATCCAACACCACGAGGCCCCGTACGAATTGGCGAGAAAACTAAGAGGGTCCACTTACGTGGTGGGGTTATTGTTGGCGCGATTAGGTAAAGCCAACGTCGCCTTCCCGGGTGGATGCCAAATTGGATCGCGGCCGGTAAATTTCCACGTCCGCGGGTTTGAAGCACTTGGAGCCCGAATGGGACTAGAGCATGGGTCTATTATTGGGGAAGTAGACGGCCGCCTGACGGGGACACGTATCTATATCGAACGCGCTTCGTTTGGCACCACGATTAATTTGATGATTGCTGGGAGCCTGGCTCGCGGCACCACGATTTTGGAAAATGCCGCCATGGAGCCCGAAATAGTGGACATGGCTAATTTCTTAAACGCCATGGGCGCCCGGGTGCGGGGTGCAGGGACCAACTTAATTCGCATCAATGGAGTGAGTTCGTTAAAGGGTGCCCACCACGAAATCATCCCAGATCGGTTGGAGGCAGGCACCTACTTAATCGCCGCCGCAATCACGGGCGGTGTGGTAACCGTAACCAACGTCATTCCAGAGCACTTGAGAACCGTGTTGTTGAAATTGGAACAAGCGGGGGCCGAGGTGGAGGAAGACATGGATTGGATCCGTTTGTCGATGGGGACAAGACCCCTTGCGGTCGATATTGAAACGCTACCCTATCCGGGATTTCCCACCGATTTGCATCCCCAAATGGTGTCGCTTTTAAGTGTGGCCGATGGGGTAGCGGTGGTCCAAGAAACTGTATTTGAAAATCGATTTGGATATACCCACGATTTGGTCCGGTTGGGCGCTAATATAAAGGTGGAGCACGAGACCGCGATTGTGCGCGGGGTGGAGGCGTTGACGGCGGCTCCAGTCGAAGCCCAAGATATTCGGGGAGGCGCCGCGCTGGTGCTAGCGGCACTCGGAGCCTTGGGCACGACCGTAGTGGATCGCGTAGAATACATCGATCGCGGTTATCACGCGATTGAAAAGAAGTTGGCCCAATTAGGTGCCAAAATTCATCGGGAGTCTTGAAAGTGGATTCCAGACGGGGGATATGGTGCGAGCCGTAGTGACCAAAGGCAAGAAAGTGGGCACCTATCTGGGGCGTGTGGCCATTCGCGCCAGCGGTAGCTTCAGCATCCAGACCGAAAACGGGTTGATGCAGGGCATCCA
>JAKADW010000225.1 GCA_021820165.1 Bacillota bacterium | reverse complement strand
GGCCGAATTATGACGACAAATGGGGATGACCTGGCCACGTGGCGGCCCGGCTCGGTGGGGTGGGTGCAACAAAATCCGCTCGCCCAAATGGTGGGCGCCACCGTCTCCGAGGATATTAGCTTGGGGCCGCGCTGGCTATCGAGCACGTTGGAGGCAGTCCGTGTCAAAACCGCCGAAGCGCTGGATCAATTTGGGCTCGGCACGATACAGGACTGGAGCATTACGAGCCTATCCGGGGGCTGGCAGCACCAGGTGGCCCTGGCAGCGGTGTACGCGCAAGATCCACGCATAATCATCTTGGATGAACCGGAGACGGCATTAGATGGCCGCGGCATGCAACGTCTCATGCAATGGATTTATCGATTGCAGCAACTGGGCACCATCCTGTTGATCTTGGGGCACAGCCCCCGGTGGGCGTCCCTAGCAGACCGCGTGGTGGTGCTGGACCATGGGATTCCGGTAGAGACCGACAGCCTGGTCAATGACACGGATCAGGAATGGAACCGATTTTTGGAAGGGATCTTCGGGTGCATTCCTCCAGTACGGTCGGTGGGTGAGGTGAGTGAGCAGATATGGCCTGGCAAGTTGGCACAGTAAGCGTGCCCTATGGGGGCTGGCGGGTGACGGACTGGTCTATCCCGTCACCAGGCGTCTACGGCCTGATCGGCGCCAACGGCTCCGGCAAAAGCCAGTTCTTTTTACAACTGGTCACTTGGGCAAGAAAGACCGAAGGACCGCGGGTAGGGCTAGCCATGCAAAATCCCCGGCTACAACTGACGGAAGCGACGGTATGGGATCAGATGACCTGGCCCTTTCAGACGAAGTGGTCTAAGCGTCTGGCTTCCGGTATCGGCGATCGGGCCAAGCAGCTACTCGACGATTGGCACCTCGCTGAATATCGAACTGCTGCACCGTGGGAACTCAGTGGTGGCATGCAACGGCGTTTAGCGTTGGCGTCGCTAGAAATTTTATCGCCCGAGGTGTACCTTCTTGACGAGCCGTTCGAAGGGCTCGATGTAGCACATCGCCGACTTCTGGAGGCCAAGATGCGGGATTGGTCGCGTCGGGCCACGCTTATTGTATCGAGTCATTCGTGGCGGTGGCTCTTGACCCACTGTGATTGGGGATGGTGGTGCGAAAAAGGGCTGACATGGGGTAAGGTGGGGGATCTTTGGTATCAGCATGGCTTGGCCCCTGAGTCGCCGCTAGAAGAATTGTGGCGAGGGCTATTGGATAAGGGAGCTCCGCTGACCCCAGCAGCCTGGACCAACCCGGATCGGGCTTTGAGTGAGGTGTATCGCATATGGAAGCAACGACCCGAGATGCCATCCATCCGTTAACTCGACTGCTCTCGCTAGTGGTGGGCGTCATTGCGTTGTATCTGGCCTCGCCCTATTGGTTGCTAGGCTGGACGCTCCTGATCGGGGCGGCTTTTAGCCGCTTTGGGACTTGGCGGGGTCTATTCCGAGCCTTGTTGGCCGGGGCGGTTTTTGGGGGCCTGCAGGCCGTGAATCATCGGGCTGGCGTCCCTTATATGGAAGAGGCGGTAATGACCACGGTGCGCTTTGCTCTGATGATTATGGGCATCGGGATGGTGTACCGGCATGGGTCGTTACTCACCATGCTAAGCGCCTTGGAACACGGTCTTAAAAAGTTGCTGGGGCGCCGGGCGGCGGTCGGCTATGCTGTGTTGATGATGCTACTCGGCATTTCATTTCTACCTCGGGTGGTTGAAGATGTGGGACGCATCCGGAAAGACCAAAAAATGCGCCAATGGTTAGCGAGTACTCGGCGATGGCGTCCTTTTGCGTTTTTACGGCCGGTACTGGCCGAGGGATTGCTTCGAAGCGATGACGTCGCGGAGGCACTGTGGAGTCGCGGATGGAGGCCGGTGTCACTCCCGCCTACCTCCAAGGCGGGGTGGATGGATGCCGGGATCGCGTTGGGATGGCTCCTGATTATTGCATTGGAGGCACATGGATGGCCTATTTGGCGCTAAGAATATCCTACGACGGGACGGAGTTTCATGGGTTCCAAGCACAGCCCGAGTCTATTTCCATACAATCGACGTTGGAATCTCATATGCGGGCCCTATTGGGACCGGGCAGCATTATCGGGGCCAGCCGTACCGATAGTGGGGTCCATGCGGACGAACAAATTGTGGCTTGGACCGGATCCTCAGTCATTCCATTGGACCGCCTCGGATGGGTTTTGAATCGGCGCCTGCCGGTAACGATTCGGGTTCACAACCTAGCTTGGGCCCCGACAGGGTGGGATCCCCGCCGTGTCGTCACCGCGAAATTTTATCGGTATCAAATTTGGCGTGGCCCGGTACCCGCGAGCTGGGCCCGCTTCGTCCATCGTGTGGACGAGCCCTTAGGATGGCAGCGGTTACAAGAGGCGGCCCGACTATTTGAAGGGGTTCATGATTTTGCTGGATTTCGTTCCGAAGGCTCATCTGCTAAAACCACCCGGCGAGACGTGTATACTAGCCATTGGGAGATGGCGTGCGAGGGACGTCTATGGATCTACCGGGTGGGGGCCAATGGATTTTTGTATCACATGGTGCGCCATCTGGTGGCGGCGATGATGGATGCCGCCAAGTCGGGATCGCTAAGCGCGATAAACGCCGCGCTGGAGTGCCCGGGACCAACCACTAAGGTTAAAAAACTTGCGCCCGCCTCAGGGTTGACGCTCGAACGGATCGATATTCGACCGGAATCATGGCATCAATTGAGCACTGGAGAGGAGGATGAACGGTGTTTCGGGAAGTGGTATTAGGACTAGGCAACAATCGCGCCGTGTCATCGGTGGTGAAGCGATACGGGATGCAGATGGGGGCGGCGCGGTTCGTTGCGGGGGACACTTTAGCCTCGGCGATTCAAGTGACGCGCGATTTGAATCGTCGAGGGATTCTGGTGACGCTAGATCATTTGGGGGAATCGGTGACCGATGAGAATGAGGCCACGAAAGCCCGCGATAGTTATTTGGCCATGTTGGATGAAATCGCCAGCGCCCAGGTGCAGTCTAACGTTTCCTTAAAACTCACGATGATGGGATTGGCCGTATCCGTGGACGTGGCGCGTCAGAACCTCAAAATCATCACGCAACGAGCCCACGAGACCGAAAATTTTGTGCGGATTGATATGGAGGATACACCGTTTACCAGTCAGACCATCGAGCTGTTCCAAGAGATTTGGAGCGCGTTTCCCGAGAATTTGGGGTTGGTATTGCAAGCCTATTTATACCGTACCCAGGACGATTTGAAGCGGCTTTCTGACCCACCCAAGAATTTTCGCATTGTGAAGGGCGCATATCAGGAGCCGGTCGCCGTGGCGTTCCCGTCTAAACCTGACGTCGATGATAACTATGTGGCCCTGGTTAAAGAGTCTCTCGAATTGGGCAACTATACGGCTGTGGCTACCCACGATGAAGCGATGATCGGTCGGGTGTTGAAGATAGTTCATCAGCTCGATCTACCGCGTGACCGATTCGAATTCCAAATGCTATACGGAATCAAACTGCCGGTGCTGGAACAACTAGCGCGGGAAGGCTATAAGACGCGCGTCTATGTGCCCTTTGGCGAAGACTGGTACGCCTACTATGTGCGGCGCATTGCCGAACGTCCCGCTAACTTACTGTTCTTTGCCCGAGCTTTGATTAACCGGTAGGACATTTCCGAGTACCCAGAGGAAGCCGCCCCTTTACGGGGTGGCTTCTTAATTTTCAGGGCACGCTATGACGCGGACAAATATATTGCAATAGCGGATTTGGGTCATTGACACAAAAAGATAATGCGACTAAACTTACTGATGGTTAATATTACGTCACACTAAATATACAGGCGGTGAATCAAGGTGACAAATCGGGACGAGAGAATAGATGGTCTCGAACAGCTATTTTCTCAGATTGCACGCCGATTTCGTAAGATGCACGATGATTCTCTTACTTTCGGCCAGTTCTTTGCAATGGCCACGCTGTACCATGAGGGGTCCATGCCGATGGGCACCCTAGCGGAACATCTTGGGGTCTCCATGGCCAGTGCCACCGGCATGGTGGATCGCTTAGTGCATGCGGGCTGGGTGGAACGTGGA
>JAKADW010000224.1 GCA_021820165.1 Bacillota bacterium | reverse complement strand
CGGTGAGCTCGGATGCCACGGTCAGGCTCGTGGATGTCTCATAAAAAATTTTTTGCCTGAGGCTCTTGATGGCGCGACGATGCGACCGGTGGAAGTAATAGCGACCACCTTTGCCGAGGTGATGAATGACCACGGCGGTTACCAGCACCGTATCATGGCGCGTGTGAGAATCGGTGCCGATAATGAGACGGTATTGGTCGTGGGGCTCCCGATTCAGAAAATCCAAGAGGTCGGCGAACATCTCCTCAAAGCTCATCCGACCCTTAGTGGGGCTCTCGAAAATCACCGCGTTGCCTCATTTCTCTCGTTGAATAGCGGACGCCAGCCGCACCCATTCGTCGAGCGTCAAGGCTTCCGCGCGCGCCGTTGAGCAAATGCCATGGGCTTCGAGAAACTTGTGCCAGTCGTTTTTGCTCATAGGCGAACCCGGAGCTTGGGCCAGTGCTTGACGCAACATCTTGCGACGATGTTGAAAGCCCGCTCTGACAACCCACCGAAACGTGTCCCATGCCACGGGCAACGGGGGGTGTGAGACTAATTGTATCACACTTGAGAAAATTTCCGGAGCCGGGACAAAGCTTCCCGGGGGGATGCGTTCAATCCCCGACACCACATCAGCCCGATAACGAAGCAGGACCCCCAGCGTCGAGGTCGCCCGACCGCCTGGCTCTGTGAGGAGGCGCGTGGCCACTTCCTGTTGGACCATGAAGACGGCACGGTCCCACCGGATGGGCTCCTCGATAAGCTTCCCCAACAGCGGGGCGGTAATATAATAAGGGAGATTGCCGGCAATGGTGACCCGTTCCCACCCACGACGTTGAATGATTTCTGCCCATGAAAGGCTAAGTGCATCCCCATACGTCACGTCCAATTGCCGGGGGAATTCGGCTCCTAACCCGTCCAGCATAGGCAGTACCCGCCCATCCAATTCTACGGCCGCAACGCCCGCTCCCCGTTCTAGCAAGGTCCGAGTTAAGGCCCCGAGTCCAGGACCAATTTCAAGAATGTTCTTGGTGCGCCCTTGGAGGGCCAAATCAGCAATACGCGTCAGCACCGAAACGTCCACCAAAAAATTTTGGCCCCATTGATGTGATGGGGCCAACTCGAGTTCTTTAAGTACCCGCGCCAACCCTTCCGGCGAACGGGGATCCTGTTGCTGCAGTGCCCTTACCTCCGATTATGAACCGACTATGTACACGGTGACCGGCCGTACGCCCCAGTCCTGAGCTTGAACACCACTATTGAAACAGAGATCGATCCGGTCGCCAATAATGGCCGATCCGGTGTCTGCGGCAATCGCAAACCCATAACCTGGAATGTAAAGCCGCGTGCCCAAAGGAATCACTCGGGGATCGACCGCCACCACACCATACTGTGCCTTTAAGCCTAACCGGGTATACCCGTTGGACCATGCGGGATTTGGCCAGTAAGCCGTGCTCACCATCGAAATACTCCGGCTAAATTGGGGGACGGGAGTGCCACGTGACACTGGAGCCGCGGTTCCGTAATCGATCACTTCCGCCCGAACGGGAACCGCCACATGGGTCTTTACAGTCTTAGTCCAAACGACTTTGCCATTAACGACCATCGATTGCAGCGTTTTGACCAGCTTGCCAGTCCGTCCGTGGACTGCAACGCGGGAGGACCCATGGGTGAGGCTAGCATCAGCATGATGTTTGACGGAGAAGGGGATTTTTTCGGTCTCTTGCTTGGTAACCAACCGACGTCGGGTGACGTTAATGGTGAGAGGACCGGTAATTTTGGCGTTCACGGCAGGGCGCACCAAGTCGAGCGGGGCAAGCTTGATTTTGGCTGCGGTTAATACCGCCTGCACTCGATATTGCGTAGTCCATACCTGAATGCGGCGGTGCGCCGTTTGCACGACGACCGGAATCGCTTCTCGCACCGTCACCTTGTTGGAGGCCGTGAGCGTTCCCGACGGAGACACCTTGTCATGGCCGTTGGTCCGAACGCCCGCTTGCACCAGTACGCCCTTCACCTTGTTACGAAATGTCCAAAACGAAAAGTCCTTTTTCCCAGTCGGGCCTTGAACCACAATGTCGACAGGCCGGAACTGCGCACCCACGACCCCTGCGCCCATCGCCGCACACGCGGCAACGCCGAATAGCCATGAGCGTAGCCCAAACGTCTTCCATTTAGTCAATAGCCGTCCTCCTTTGACATCGCGCTCCCTCAAGAGAATTTCGTCCCAAAAAATCACTGTTTTACCATCATTACCCATTGCTTAGGGAGACAGAAAACAGTTTCATTGTATTCGACAAAGTTTGGTCAAATACCTGCTGGGTCAGACAATTTTTTTGAGCCGCCACAACTTCCGCCACACGAACCACTCGAAGCGGCTCATTCCGTTGCCCCCGCCAGGGTACGGGCGACAGGTAAGGGGAGTCCGTTTCCACCAAAATGCGCTCCAATGGTATCTCCGAGACTACGGCGCGGAGGTCATGGGCACTTTTAAAGGTAATAGCTCCGGAAAAGGAAATATACCACCCAAGGTCTAGCACCGCTTTAGCGAAGCTAGCGCTTCCGGTAAAGCAATGAATCACGCCGCGGTCCCAGCCGATGGAACGAATAATGGCCAAGGTATCCTCTTCCGCTTCGCGCGTGTGGACGGAGGCCGGCACCCCCAATTCCCGGGCCAACGCCAGTTGCCGGTCGAAGACACGGCGTTGTACGTCTCTCGGGCTATGGTCATAGTGATAATCGAGGCCAATCTCCCCAATTCCGACGACCCCCGGGTGATCTTCGACCCAGGACTGAAGCTGTCGCCCATCGTCCGCCTCATCAAAGTAGCGGCTGTCGTGTGGATGCACCCCCACTAAAGCCCATGTCCCTTCATGACTCTCTTGAAATTTGACGGCATCAAGAGAACTCTCTATGGTATAGCCCGGAACTATCACGCCGACCCCTTCGGCCACCGTTCGCTGATACACCGTCTCCCGGTCCTGGTCGTAGTCGTGGTCTTGCAGATGGCAGTGGCTATCAATCACCCGCAGCATCATTTCACGCGCGCTCCTTCCGAAAGGGGGGTAGCCGGCGAAACCAAGGCCAGCTGCCCGTCGTGAGACCCCGCCAACAACATGCCCTCGCTGAGAATGCCACGAAGTTTGACCGGCTTTAGATTCGCGACCAGCACGACTTGCTTGCCAATTAAATCCTGGGGTTGGTAATGTTGGCGGATGCCCGAAACGATCGTGCGCTCCCGTCCACCGTCGAACACCGTGAGCTTTAATAACCGGTCGGCCCCGTCGACAACTTCGGCGGCGCGCACTGTACCAACGCGCAAATCAACCTTCTCAAAGTCTTCAATGGAGATTTCGGCCACACCCGTCTCTTCCACCGGTTGAGACAGGGCCGAAGATTCAATGCGGGGAAAAAGCGGCTCCCCTCGCCGAATGGCGATCCCCTCGCCTTGAAAACCAAAGATGGCCTCCCGGTAATTCATCACGGGCGCATCCAGTCCCAGTTGGTGCCGCATCTTTCCCGGGGTTTCCAATAAAAAAGGCGTCAATAAAACCGATACGATTCTGATGCTCTCCCAGAGTCCATAGAGAACGTTGCCTAAACGCACCGTCTCCTGATTCTTGGCTAAATCCCAGGGTTTTTGCTCTTCGATATATTTGTTCGCTCGACCCACTAAGCGAAAAATCGAGGTCAGCGCGTCCGATATGGCTAGTTCGTCCAAGGCGTGCTCAACTTCGCGATAGACAGTGGCCGCCTCACCAGCCAGAATTCCGTCGTCTCGCTCGGCATCCAACGGAGGGACCCGGCCGCTCCAAAACCGGTTTATCATGGCGGTGGTCCGCGACAATAAATTGCCTAAGTCATTGGCTAAATCTACATTGGTGCGGAGCACCAACGCCTCCTCGGTATAACTACCGTCCGCACCGAAGGGCACCTCGCGCAAAAGGTAATAGCGCACGGCGTCGGTCCCATATCGGTCCAATAACGCAATCGGATCCACGGCGTTGCCCATCGATTTGCCCATCTTATTCTGACCGATCAGGAGCCACCCGTGGCCAAATACTTTCTCGGGCAAAGGCAAATCTAGGGCCATCAAGACGATGGGCCAAATCACACTGTGAAAACGCACGATTT
>JAKADW010000223.1 GCA_021820165.1 Bacillota bacterium | reverse complement strand
GAACGCCTAGGCGCGGCGAGGATCGTTCATCGTCCGGAATCACGGTGCCCGGAGTGAGGACGCGGACAATCTGCCGGTCAACTAACCCTTTGGCTTGGGAAGGGTCTTCCATTTGTTCGGCAACAGCCACCGTGAGCCCTGAATCCAGCAACTTCTGGGCATATTGGGCCAGCGCATGGTGAGGGATCCCACACATGGCGACCCGTCCATCGCGGGAGGTCAGTTGCAGATCGAGCAATGGCGCCGCTATGTGGGCGTCGTGGTCAAAAAGCTCGTAAAAATCCCCTAACCGAAACAACAAGAGGGCTTCGGGGTGCTCGTCTTTGAGGCGAAAATACTGCTCTAACATGGGGGTGAGGGGCTTGGTCGCACTCATTCAGTCGCCACCCGTCCAAGACTAGCGGCCAGCCAAAGGCCTTCCGTGAGACCGCGCTCGCTTACTTCAAAGGTTTCCCAACCGTTGGCTAGCAAAACGTCGGAGAGAATAGCGAGACCGGATGGGAGAAGGCGTCGACGAAGCGGATCCAACGATGGGATGGGGTTCTGAGCTCCCTCGATCGCATGTCTCAACTGGTCGACATCGGCGCCTGTAAGGACTGGCCGTTTGGCCCACCACGCTACGGCCAGGGCGGTCCCGCCGACGAAGACCGGTCTCGCGGTCACCGGAAGACACGGCCAACGCACCGTGAAATCGGGGCGAGCCGCACCGCTAGCCGCGGACCAGATTCCTTGGCCCCAAATCAACTCGGTGCTGCCGCCTCCGATATCGACGACCACCTCGGCATTGGGCCGCTCGCCTTTAACGGCAATCCAGGCCAACCGGCCCTCCTCCTCACCGGTGAGCGACCACCAGTGCGGCAACAGGTGGCTCAATTCCCCACCGAGGCGAGCATTCTTTCGCACGGCTTCACCCCCGGCCGCGAGCAGCCGGGCACCATAGTGCCGGGCTTCCTCACGCCACGACTCAACCAACCGCAAGAGGTCCCGGGGGCTCTCCTGCGAAAAGAGATCGAGCAGTTGTTGACGCCGTACGAGAGGCTTGGATAAATCTTGGGCGATCAACAAGGTGGAACTCGTGGAACCGATTTTTATCACCCCTACCGGCGACACAACCTACCCCCTGTCTCTGGGGTCATCATAGTAGAGACCCCAAAATTTCATAAACCGACATCTTTGGCCCCATTATAGCAAAGGCAAGCGTACCCGCTTCTGGTAGAATACGCGTATGGTTGTTGTTTAGGAGGACTGAGTTTGACCCGCCGCATCTCGTTCCGCATGCTGATAGCGCCGCTCGTCGCTTTGGGGTTGTTGTCCACATCATCGGTCTATGCCGCTACGTCCGTGGTCCGGCCGCCATTGTCGGCGCAAGCGGCCATCCTGGTCGACGGGCGCACCGGGCAGATTCTCTTTGGGCGAAATATTCATGGGGAATTTTATCCGGCTTCCATTACAAAAATAATGACGGCTTATTTGGCGATCACGCATGCCTGGAATCGCACAGTGGTCGTCTCGACGGCGGCTCAAGACCAGATCGGCTCCAGCGCCTATCTCGTCGCCGGGGAAAAGTTGCCCATGCCCAAAGTCGTGCGGGCTATGATGCTCGTCTCCGGCAACGACGCTGCCTACGCAGTGGCTCAAACGGTGGCGGGTTCTGTCCCAGCCTTTGTGCGAATGATGAACGCGCAAGCACGAGCTTGGGGGGCGCCCGGGATTCATTTTGACAATCCTGATGGACTTCCCAATCCAAAACACGTCGTGTCCGCGCTGGGTATGGCGATCATTACGGAGCACGCCATGAAAAACCCCATTTTTGCTCAAATTGTGGACACCAAGAAGTCCACCCTGCCGCCTGATCCCAAGCCGCGCGTGTATTACAACCAAAATCTTCTGCTCTATCAATATCCGGGCGCGGTGGGCGTGAAAATTGGCTATACCATCGAGGCGGACGAAACCATTGTCGGGGCTGCCAAGCGGCACGGCCTGTTTCTTATTGAGGTGCTGTTGCACGATACCCCGGCCGGACTCTGGCCTGATGCCGAGAATTTGCTGACCTGGGGATTTCAGCATTACCAGACGGAGTCCCTGGTCTCCGTCGGAGAGCCGCTTGGTCATCTCCAGATAGGCGGGCGGGCCGTTCCCGTGAAGTCTGTGCAGGCCCTCAGCTACGACGTTCTCAAAACGTCGCCACCTCAACCCCGCATCGTCCTTCGCGCCACCCATCCTAAAGATGGGCAAGCTATTCGCTCAGGACAACGGGTCGGGGAGGCTTCCGTGTGGGCCGGCTCGACCTTGGTGGGCCAGGTGCCGTTACGGGCAACCAAGGCTGTGGCTCCGCGACCGCCGGTCGTTCACCATCGATGGCAATGGCTCCTGTTCCCCGCTCTGGCGGCTTTATCGGTCATCAGGCTTGCGGCGCTTCGCACACGCCGACCGCGAGGAAGGATGGCGCATGGTTAAAATCTGGATTATCACCGACGACCAATTGCCGTCGCCCCGAACCGGCTATGATTTAGCGTTATGGCGCACGGGCACCCTACCCTCTCCGGCCGAGCTGCGTTCTTGGGCGGGGTGGTCACAAGCCCCTCTTATCGCCGGTAGCGTCCACAAAGAATTCCAAAGCTTTACGCGGGACCTAAAGGAGTGGCCGGCCACTGAATTAAATATGGGCCAAGGGCGCGTGTGGCGCTTTCACGAACGCTATTTAGCCTGGATTGATTCGGAGGCGTTGGGGGTCCCGGAAGCGGGCCGAGGTCTAGCCATGGCGGGAGTCGAGTTCATAATCGGGGAAAGTTCAGGGGATTATCCGACGCCTTTTTTGGATCCCCTCTGGCGGACTGCCCAGGGCAATCAGATTTTCGGCCTGGCGTGGGGCGCTACCCCCGCCTTTTACCTCCCCTGTGAAGTCGATCCCAAAGAGGCGGGATGGCTCGGGCCTGACGGCGCGCCTGGGGGGTGGACGGTAATCCTCGACTTTCAGGAATTGGAGCAAGCCCGCCGTCTCTTTCCCATCCGCCCAGGCCTACGCCTGCCTCTTTATCGCCAAGAATCCTGGTGGAGACCATGAATATCGTGACCCGTTCAACCATGAGGGGTCTTTTACGGCTCAAACTCGCACGGGCCGGGACGCCTCCAGCCGAACAGGCAGCCCCAACGCCCCTACCCCCGGATCGAATTAAAATTGGGGCAGTACAATGGACCGCAGACCCCGTTGGCGATGCGACAGGGTGGACCGAACGGGTGGAGGCCCTGTTTCAGGCCGCCCGGAATGCTCATTGCCACCTGCTGGTTTTTCCTGAGTATCTGCCCCTCTCACTCTTGGGGTTAATTGTTCCGGAAACCTCCGGGGCTCACACGCTAACCGATTCTACCATCGAAGGTGTATTAAAAGCGATTGCCCCGCCGACCTATCAATTTTGGCTCACGTGGATGGCCGCCTTTGCCCGGAAATATGGCCTGACGGTCGTGGCGGGTTCCGGCCTCTATGTCCGTCGTGGGCGGCTATTCAACCAAGTCGTTTGGATTGATGCGCGTGGGCGTGTGCTCGGGCGGCAAGCCAAATTGCACCCCTTACCTCAAGAACAGCAATGGGGTATTAGGCCCGGGGTAGACGGTCTGGCCGAGCCCAGTCCGCCCTGGGGGCTTTTCGCCATGGTCTGCAATGATGCCACCTATTTTGAAACCTTTCGGATGGCGACGCGCCGGGGTGCTCACCTTATCGCCGTCCCGATTGCCGACCCGGACTCGCGCTATACGGAGGGGAAGGCGCGGCGCGGTTGTTTTTCGGCGGTGCAAGACGTCCCTTGTATTGGGGTCGTTAGCGCTGCCACCGGGCGATTGTTCGGCATGCGGCTGACCGGGAAGGCCGGAATATATTTACCCGCCCCTTTAACCCCGGATGGGAGCGGAATTCTGGCTGAGTCAAGCCAACCGGTTGGGGAGGGTCTAGTGACTGGGGTGGTATCACTGTCCCGATTGCAGGAATATCGCCGTGCCCACCTGGAGCGATTTCCAGTGCCCCCATCAGACTATATGGATGCGCTGTATCAAAACGAGGAGGATCATTAAACATGCTGACGCACGCAACCCAGGCTATTTTGGCACTGGGAGTCTTGGGAGTGTTTC
>JAKADW010000222.1 GCA_021820165.1 Bacillota bacterium | reverse complement strand
TCCGATCTGAAGATTTGATGCCGGCTGGGGCGGACGCCATCGTGTATAAGCTGGCGCCGGTAATTACGCTCTTCGCCGCCTTATGCGTGGACGCGGTGATTCCCTTCGGGAAGCCTTTGCACTTGTTCGGTCTGACCGTCAACCTCGACATTGCCAACCCGTCGATTGGTCTTTTGATTATTTTTGCCTTCAGTTCCTTGGGGGTATACGGGCTGGTGCTGGGCGGATGGGCCTCGCAGAACAAGTACTCGCTCTTGGGGGGCATCCGCGCTTCGGCGCAGGTGATTTCCTATGAATTGGCCATGGGGCTTTCGGTGTTGGGCGTGTTGATGATGACCGGTACCGCCAACATGGAAGGCATCGTGATGTACCAAAAGCATCATGGGTGGCTCTGGCTTCCGCAAATTGTGGCCTTCCTGATTTATTTCATCACCGCCATCGCCGAGACCAACCGGACCCCCTTTGACTTGCCAGAGGCGGAGTCAGAGTTGGTGGCCGGTTATCACACCGAGTACTCAGGGATGCGGTTTGCGAGCTATGTGGTCGCCGAGTATATCAACATGATTACTGTGAGCGGTGTGGCTGTCACCTTGTTCTTTGGCGGGTGGCTCGGTCCGTGGCTTCCTCCGATTATCTGGTTCTTTATCAAGGTTGGGGCTTTCCTCTTTGTATTTATCTGGATTCGGGCCACGTTACCCCGTTTCCGGTACGATAAGTTGATGAATTTTGGATGGAAGGTCTTGTTGCCGGCCGCGTTGATTTACTTTCTCGGCACGGCCGCCTTTGTGTCGGGATTAATTTAGGATTCGCTTGAGCGAAGGAGGGAACGTCATGTTGGACGGAATCAAGGCCATCGTGAAG
This sequence comes from Bacillota bacterium, assembly GCA_021820165.1. Next base: position 3,281 of record JAKADW010000222.1, on the reverse strand, counting down.
GGTATGGGTACCACCTTATCGGCCCTAAAAGAACCGCGCGACACGTATCCGTATCCGGAAAAGCGCCGTGAGTATTCGCCTCGATTTCGTGGCAAGCACATGCTGGCTAAGGACGAGGAAGGCCACGAACTCTGCGTGGGATGCGGCCTATGTGAGGCGGTATGTCCGGCGCATGCGATTCGGGTGGTCGCAGCGGAAGCTCCCAGCGACAAGCCTGTCTCATGGACCAACCGCTATTCGGTGGACTATGAGGTGGACTTAATTCGCTGCATTTTCTGCGGCATGTGCGAAGAGGCCTGCCCCACCAACGCTGTGCGGCTGACGCCGTTCAACGAGTTGGCGGCCTACGATCGCGAGACCATGATCGCGGACAAGGAAGAGCTTCTCCATCCTGCCATTCGGAAGTGAGGTGACCGGTCGGTCATGATTGGGTTTATCATTCTGGCGATTGTGTCACTGGTGGGGGCTTTCGGCGTGATTATTGCCCGCCAGCCGGTGCACAGCGCACTGTTTCTCGTATTGAACATCTTGTCGCTGGCAGTCTTTTACATCTTGCTGACGGCGGAATTCTTGGCCGCAGCCCAAGTGATTGTCTATGCCGGGGCTATCATGGTGCTGTTCTTGTTCGTGGTCACCTTGTTGACGGCGGGCAAGGACGACCGTGAGCCCAAAGAGACCCTCCAGGACCAGCGCTTTTGGGCGGGCGTGTTGGCCGTGCTCATGGGCGGGGGCCTCGCGGTCTTGGCGGTGAAATTCCCCAGTCGGTCAATTCCATTGAGTCTTCCCCAGAACTTCGGGAATTTACACGGCATGGGGGCCATTCTCTGGGGGCCGGACTTCATCTATCTGGCCGGTGTGGCCCTGATGCTTTTGACGGCGGCGGTGGGTGTGTTGGTGCTGAATAAGCCCCGGCCGGCCTCCAAGCCGAAGGCCCGATGGGAGGAAGGCGAATCATGATCCCGTTAAACGATGTCGTGGGATTGGCCGCCGTCATTTTCGCGGTGGGGGCGGTGGGCGTGCTGGTTCGAAAGAACCCTTTGGTTATGTTTATGGCCGCGGAAATGATGTGGAATGCGGCCGCACTCGTCTTTGTGGCCTATGCCCGGTCGTTTCATGCCATGACGGGTCAGGTGATGGCCTTCATCATCATTGGTACGGCCGCCGCCGAAGTCGGAATTGGTTTGGCGATTATCGTGTCAGTCTATCACCATCGCCACCGCTTGGATATTGACGAGGTGTCGCAACTCAAAGGCTAGGGCAGCGAATTCCTGGTTGAAGGGGCGTTTTGAGAATGCAGGGTTTAGTGGAGATTTTGGTCTTGCCGCTCTTGGGAGCCGCGACCATTACCGCGTTCAAGGGACTGATGCCGAAGAAGCTCCCCGGTATTTGGGCGAGCCTCTTGGTGGCCGTCAGCTTCCTCTTGAGCATCCTCGCTGACCGGCGGGTTGCCACGCTGTCGGGGAGTCACCACGTCATTACAGGCGTGCTGTGGAACTGGGTGACAGGATTCGGGGCCGCGATTCATTTTCGGCTCTATCTGGACCCGCTCTCGGCGGTATGGCTGCTCATCATCACCGGGGTGGGCGCATTGATTCATATTTATTCGATTGGCTATATGCACGATGATGCCGGTCAACCGCGATTTTTCGCCTATCTGAACTTCTTTATCTTTTCTATGTTGCTGTTGGTGTTGGCGGGGAACCTGATTGTGCTCCTCATCGGCTGGGCGCTAGTGGGTCTTGCGTCGTACCTCCTGATTGGGTTCTGGTATGAGCGACCAACGGCTGTGGCGGCCGCCAAAAAAGCCTTCGTGATGAACACCTTGGGCGACGTGGGGATTTTGCTGGGGTTGGCGTTGCTCTATATCCACTATCACGGGGTCGGCTATCCGCATCTTTTCCAGGCGTTCAGCCAAGCCAAGCCGGGCTCGGCATTTTTTGAGTGGAGTGCCTTCCTGCTCTATGTAGGCGCGATGGCGAAATCGGCGCAGTTCCCATTGCATATGTGGCTGGCTGATGCCATGGAAGGTCCCACGCCGGTCTCGGCGTTGATTCACGCGGCCACCATGGTCACGGCCGGGGTGTACCTCATGACCCGGTTGTATCCCCTGTTGCGGCTGGCGCCGATTACTCACGAATTAATTGGGGCCATCGGAGCTTTTACGGCCATTTTCGCCGCTAGCGTGGCTTTCTTCCAGCAAGACATCAAGAAAGTGTTGGCCTATTCCACCTTAAGTCAGTTGGGCTACATGTTCCTTGGCATTGGGGTCAGCGCCTATACGGCGAGCGTGTTTCACTTTATGACCCATGCCTTCTTCAAAGCCTGCCTCTTCTTGGCAGCCGGGAGCGTGATTCACGGCCTTTCTGGGGAGCAGGATTTGGGGCAAATGGGGGGGCTGGCCCGGAAAATGCCCTGGACCATGGCGAGCTTTTTAGCGGCTACCTTGGCGATTTCCGGAATTCCGCCTTTTTCCGGCTATTTCTCCAAGGAAGCGATTTTAGGGCAAGCCTATAACTCCGGCCATTATTTCCTCTGGGGCATTGGCGTGTTTACGGCGGGGATGACCGCCTTCTATATGTTCCGTCTCTTCTTCCTAACCTTCCTTGGCAAGCCGCGTAATCAAAAGCTTCACGATCACGCCCACGAGGCCCCCTTGGTGATGACCATTCCCGTGGTCATCCTCGGCGTATTGGCCGTCGTCGGCGGGGCGTTCGGCGGGTGGCTCAACGGATGGCTTAAACCCGCTTTTGCTCTCTATCCGGGGGCGGCTCACGCGGCCTTGGAATCCGGGCCCTTGTTTGGGACCATTGTCACCGTGGCCTTGGCCGTGGTGGCCTTCATCGTCGCTTTTCTGCTCTACGTGCGCCGCGATACCGCGCCTAAGGCAGGTACTGAACAAGCGCCGGGTCATTGGATGCTTCACGCCTGGGGGATGGACTTAGTCTGGATGGCCATTGTGGTCAACCCGCTAAAGCTGGTTGGGCAAGCGATGGGGGCCGTGGAGCGGACGATTTTGGCTGGGGTTACCGGTCTTGCGGCGGGTGTCCAGTCTTGGGCGACGGATTTGGCTCCTATTCAGACCGGCTATGTACGGCGTTATGCGCTGTCCATCATGGTCGGTGGGGTGGCGCTGTTGGCCTACTACTTGATTCGCATCGGATTCATCTCGTAAGGCTAAGGAGGCTAGGACATGTTTTTGGTATGGCTTATGGCGGTGCCGCTTTTGGGCGCCATCGCGGCTTTAGCTGCCCCTGACCGGGCGGCTAAAGGGATTGCGGCCA
>JAKADW010000221.1 GCA_021820165.1 Bacillota bacterium | reverse complement strand
GGTCTATTTGGAAGGAAATACCTGGAAATACCTAGTGGCAATCGCAGTAACAACCAACCCATGGACGGGGATATGGCTCATGGCTGAGCGCACCCAAGCGCCCACCCCTCGGAGGCGCCAACGGGCCCGCGAGGAAGGGCAGGGCTGGTTTAGCCCTGACTTTCAAGCGGCCTTGGCACTCTTGGTGGCTGTCTTGGTGCTGAGGTGGTATCTCCCCTGGAGTGGCCGGCAATTGGCCCACATGGAAGCTTCGGTGCTCGCACTGAGCACCACGCCGGGGTTTGGGCAGAGTTGGGACCAGGCGGCCTTGACCGGTGCCCATGCCTTGATGAACGTATTGATGCCCATCGTCTTACCGATTGCCGGGGTGGGTCTTTTTGCCGGGTTCGCCCAGCATGGCCTACGCTTTAACTTAAACCGCTTAGCACCGGACTTTGCTCGGCTGAATCCGCTCTCAGGCTTGCAGCGGATGTTCTCCGTCCAGGGGCTCTGGATGCTGGCGAAGGGTTTGCTCAAGGTGGCGATTATTGGTGCCGCAGTTGGCATCACGATTGCCTCCCAGTTAAACATCTACGGGAAACTATTGGTGATGCCGCTTGGGCAGGCGCTTGCCGAATCCTCGCGGCTTATCACCGGGGTGTTGACCCGGGCTGCCGCAGCTTTTTTCCTTATTGGCGCCATTGACGCCTTTTATCAATTCCGCTCATTTCAACAGAGCTTAAAAATGTCCACGCAAGAAGTCCGAGATGAGATGAAAGACACTGAGGGGAACCCAGCCATCCGCGGACGCCGTCGTCAAATGCACCGGCGCCTGATTCAGACGGGCCTGCGCGAGGTAAAAAATGCCTCCGTAATTGTGACCAACCCGACCCACTTTGCGGTGGCCCTGAAGTGGGACGACAACACCATGCCCGCACCTCAAGTTATTGCCAAGGGGGCGGATGAATCGGCGCTGGCCATTCGGGAGATCGCTTACGAGCACTCCATTCCCATCGTGGAGAATCCACCGTTGGCCCGGTCGCTATATCTGGTACCGCTTGGGGAATCTATCCGTGAGGAGCATTACCAAGCCGTTGCGGACCTTCTTGCCTTCATCATTCGGCGGAGGTACGGACGATGAGGCTTAGCATGCGCTCGATGATGCGGGAAGGCTTTGTGCCCATCGCGGCGATTGTGGCCGTCCTCATGTTGGTGATTCCGGTTCCCCCGTGGATTTTAGACTTCTTTCTTTTGGTCAACATTGCTCTCTCGGTCACGGTATTGGTGAGTACGATGTTTATTGACCAGGTGTTGGAGCTATCGGTCTTTCCGTCCCTCCTGCTGTTGACGACCCTGTTCCGCCTGGCCCTGGAGGTCACGGCCACCCGGCTCATTTTGCTACGCGGGGATCCTGGGGCAGTAATTCAAACCTTCGGTCGGATGGTGGTCGGAAACAATGTGGTTGTCGGCATCATTATCTTCATCATTCTTATCGTGATTCAGTTCATGGTGATTACCCGCGGCGCGGAGCGGGTTTCCGAGGTCGCTGCCCGCTTCACCCTCGACGCCATGCCCGGAAAGCAAATGGCCGTGGATGCGGAGCTCAACGCCGGATTAATACGAGAGGATGAGGCCAAGCGGCGGCGGCAGGACATTGAGCGAGAAGCGGACTTCTATGGCGCCATGGATGGGGCGTCAAAGTTTGTCCGCGGCGATGCCATGGCAGGCATTGTCATTGTCATCATTAATATTGTGGGCGGCCTCATCATTGGTCTGGTTCAGCGCCATTTGGCTTTGGGGGCGGCGGCGAGCACCTATACAATTCTCACCGTGGGTGAGGGCCTGACCACCCAGATTCCGGCCCTTTTACTCTCCACCTCGACCGGTATTCTGGTCACCCGCTCCGGCGGCACAGGAAACACTCTCAATACCGACGTGCTGTCTCAATTGACGTCGCTGCCGCGGGCACTCTATATCGTGGCTATCGTCCTTGGGCTTTTGGCGATTTTTACCGACCCCTGGATTCTCATTCCCATGGGTGGCGGGGTCTTTTATCTCGCATGGAGATTGGATGAGAACCAAAAGAAGGAAAAGACGGCTGTCGAAGAGAAGAAGCGTGTCGATAGAGAGGTGCAGAAGAATCGACCCGAATCGGCATTGAACCTCATTGGCAGCGATGCGGTCGAGCTGGAGGTGGGCGTCGGGCTTGTACCCCTTGTGGGAGGCCAAGCGGGGCATGACCTCCGTGAGCGAATTGCGGCATTGCGGCGGCAGATTACGGTGGAGCTCGGTTTGGTGATTCCCCCCATCCGGGTGCGTGACAATTTGGAGCTGGGATTGAATCAATATCGGATTCGCATTCGCGGGGCAGAGGTGACGCTTCAGGAAGTGAGACCTGATCGATTTCTTGCGATGGGAGGCGGGGATTTGGGAATTGAGAGTGCAGTGCCGACCCAAGATCCAGTCTTTGGCCTTCCGGCCTTTTGGATTCGTGAAGACTCGCGCGATCGAGCGGAGATGGCGGGGGCTACCGTGATCGATCCGGGCTCGGTGATGGTGACCCACCTGGCTGAGGTCATCCGGCGCCACGCGTACGAAATCATTGGCCGACAGGATGTCAAATTGCTCATTGACCACGTGCGCCAGACCAATCCAGTCGTCGTCCAGGAACTGATTCCTGATTTGCTAAGTCTTGGGGAGGTACAACGAGTTTTGGCGAATTTGCTGCGCGAGCGGGTGTCCATTCGAGATTTGCCGACCATTTTGGAGGCTTTAGCCGATCGGGCACGCGTGACGCGCGATGTGGACGCGCTTACGGAATCGGCACGCCAAGCTATTGGTCGGCACATTACCCGGGGTCTCATGCGGCAGGGTGTTCTTCACGCGCTGGTGCTGTCGCCGGAGGTTGAAGCGGAAATTCGGAGTTCGATTGAGAATACCGACCAAGGCAACTACTTGAACCTGGATCCCGCTAAGGCCCAACAGATTTTTCAAAGCATCCGCGATTCGTTGACCAAGCTTCCGGAGGGGGCACCTCCTGCCATTATTACCTCGCCGCTCGTGCGAGTCTATCTTAAGCGACTGACGGAGCGGATGTGGCGGGATCTCGCGGTGCTATCCTATGCCGAACTCGGCACTGACATTTCCGTGAAAACGGTGGGGGTGGTTTCCATATGATCGTCAAGCGGTACTCAGGGCGCACGGCGGAAGAAGCGCTAGCCATGGCCAAGGTGGAATTAGGCGACGATGCCATCATTTTGTCCTCCGGCAAGGCCCGCGACCACTGGTGGAAGTTTTGGCAGAGCGGATTCCAAGTACTAGTGGCCACAGACTACCCACGGCGCCATGCGTCGACGGCATCACAAGAGGCCGCGCCGACGGTGTTGGAGGCGCCGCCGGTGGAACCCCTACGGCCGGTGGTGGAGTTGAGGGCAGCGCCCCAGATGGTTCGTGCCGCTCCCGTGCCGGCCGAGGACCATCGCCTGAATCAGGTGTTGGAGATTCTGGAAGGCATGGAGGAGCGGCTTGATCGGATGGAAGGAGTCGAGGATCAGAATCTCGAGGCCTACCACTTCTTTCTTGAACGCGGAGTTTCGGACGCGTGGTCACGGAAGTTGTCTGAGGCCGTGCGCCTCAGGCAGCAGGAGAGCGAAGCCTCTCTGAAAGAACTCATTCGGGAAACGCTATTAGAACGGTTGGGGCCGCCTGCTCCCATTCGGTTAGCGGAGCCGGCTACCGTGCTTTTTGTCGGGCCCACCGGTTCGGGGAAAACGACGACCATTGCTAAGCTTGCCGCTTATTGTCATTTGGAGCGGCAAAAGTCGGTGCTCTTGATCTCCACCGACACCTTTCGGGTGGCGGCCGTTGAGCAACTAAAAACCTATTCCGAAATTATCGGGGTGCCCTTCCAAATCGCCTTGCGTCCCCAGGATATTCCCCATATTTTAAAGGACCGTCAGTGGGACGTCGTGCTTATTGACACGGCGGGACATAGCCTCAATCAAGCCCTTTACATGTCGGAAATTCGGACCATCGCCCAGTTGTCCCGAGCCACCGATGTACAGTTGGTGCTTCCAGCGACCATGGAAGCCGACTTGATGTGCGAAACGGCCGAGGTTTTCGCCGCTGAGTTGAATGCCAAACTCTGCTTTACCAAAATCGATGAGGTGCGGCGCCCGGGCGCCTTATGGACGACGGCACTGACGCTCGGATGGCCCATCTCCTATCTCACCGACGGTCAAAACGTACCCGACGACATTCAGGCAGCGTTTCCTGAGACCTTAG
>JAKADW010000220.1 GCA_021820165.1 Bacillota bacterium | reverse complement strand
GCAAAAAGCTCGCAGGCTGCGTGACGTACAGCGAATCGATGGGCGATCACCTTGTCGGCTGCGGGCATCGGCCCGGCCCCCATGGCGTCGGGCCGGGGAAAATATTAAAAATGCGGGAGCCCTTGGGCCCCCGCGAGTCTATCCGCTGCTATTCCGGCCTGCGGTGGGTCGGGTCTTTAGGCAGGGTAATGGTAGGGCGCATCGTCTTCTGGTCGAGGGGTTTTCGGATAAGCTCCGCCCCCAGGAAAGACCAGGAAACGGGCCAAAGTGGCCAAAGGTAGCTAGCATTAAAGGATCGTGTGTTGGTGAGAAACGCGAGGGGCACGAGAATCCCAATACCAAAGCCGAGCCAGGGCGAATGGATAAGCACCCCTAACCCGGTGACGACGAGGAGAAACGCCCTTAGGAGCCGGATCGCCATCCCGAAATCTATGTCCGGAGCAGAAAACGTACCAACGGCCGCGACTACCACGTACACCATAGCTTCGGCATCGAACATCTTTGCCTTAACCGCCACACTCCCCAAAAGAACTGCGCCAAAAAACCCCATAGATTGACCGAGAGGGTTTGGGGTAAAAAGCAAGGCTAAGCGGAGCAGGTCAACTCCAAATTCCAAAGCGGCTAATTGCCAAAAGAGGGGGATTTCTTTTACCTGTGGCTTAAGCAAGATGCCCCAGCCACCGGGCAGGTGCGTATGGGATACGATCAGGGCGTACCATAAGGGCGGACCAACCCAAGAAAACAACAAGGCGATAAACAGGACCCATTTGAGGTAAGTTCCGACCATTACGTCCTCGTGGTACTCCTCGACGGATTGCAGGAACGAAAACATCGTCACCGGCACGATGAGCGCGTTGGGCGAGGTATCGATCATGATAAGGACATGTCCTTCGCTCAAATGCTCTGCGGCCACATCGGGGCGTTCTGTAAATTTCGTCACCGGGAAAGGGTTCCACCAGGGCTTTTTAACGATCCATTCTTGGAGGGCTTTTTCCGACATTGTCAGGGCATCGACATCGATCGCCTTCACGCGCTGACGAATCTGCTGCACAAAGCTGTCATTGGCGATATCTTTGATGAAGATAATCGCCACGTCTGCTTTGGAACGGCGGCCCACTTCGTGCATTTCAATTCTTAGATTCGGATCGCGCAGCCGCCGGCGGATTAATATCGTGTTAAATACTATCGTCTCCACGAACCCATCGTGCGGACCTCGAAGAACCCGTTCCAGCGAGGGCTCGGAAGGGTTGCGGTCCGGGTATTTGCGCACATCTAAGACGATTGCGTGGTTCACACCATCCACCAGGAGCGCGACCGGCCCCGCCATGATCTGATCGGCAATTTTGGACAGTTGCGTTTCGGTGCTTACTTCGCTATAGGGAATGAGACGAGATAAGAGTGTCGTCACGCTGGGATCTTCAAATGCCGAATCCGGGACATCCAAGAATTGCTTCATAATCAACGTGAGGTCAGTTCCGGAGATGAACGAATCGATGTAGACCAATCCGGCGCGCCGTTCTCCAATTTTGAATTCGCGCACCAGCAAATCGAACGTCTCTTTGTACCCCAAATACTTTTTCAACCAAGTGAGGTTATCGTCCAGGGTTGCCGAGACATCTCGGTCTGAGACTTTGGCCTTCCCCCCAATGTTGTAGCGGACGTGCACCGTGCTCTTTTTAGTCATCCCCATGCCCTCCCTGCAAGATTGCCTTAAGGGCCTCGGTGGTTGCCGGTGCCCCCCGACCGACCGAATCATCTCCGTCCATCTTGCCGGGGTCGCCGAGTCCCACCACCGTTACCTTCGGGTAATGCCGGAGGACGTCAACCGTGTCGCCACGGAGTACGGGGCCAGACACCCTTCCCCGTTTATCCACGGCGTTGGAGACGATTTCGGCGTCGTGGTCGACCGAAAGTTCCGGGACCACTCCCCGAACGCCTCGAGTATTGGCAGCGACCGCAACCACCCCAAGCACCTCTAGATCTTTTGCGTCCAAAATAGTGGCCAAATCCCGTTCGCCAGGACCTGTGTCGGCCGCCCCACGGTCATCCACCATCGCCACGACCGGATTCCCCGGCGTCGACTGAATTGCTTGGATGAGTTGGCGGCCCCGGATCCGAGTGGGATTTCCTTCCGTGGCGCCGACTGGTGCCAGGCCAAGTTCTTCGCACGCCGCGGAGATCGCCTGATATGCTGTCCTATCCCCGTCGGTTACCACTATGACTTGTTTCTTCGCCACCCTCGATGCCTCCTATCGGGTCATAATGGAGAACGCCGTTCGGCACTGGAATTCGGGTTCAACCATTCTCCCTCAAGCCTTAGGCCGGAAGGCCAGGGCAGCGGCCAGCCCGAAAATCAGTGCCGCCTTGATGCCGCTGGCCGCCGCGGTAAAGCCTCCGGAAAACAGCCCAAGTGCCCCTTTTTGCTTTATGGCTTGGTCGATCCCTTCGACCAAGGTGTATCCGAACCCGGGAAGCGGAACAGTGGCGCCGGCCCCCGATAACTGAACAAGTTTTTGATATACGCCCACACCGCTGGCTAAGGCGCCTAAGACGATGAATAGCACTAACACGTGTGCAGGGGTCAGTTTGAATCGGTCAAGGACGAATTGAGCCAAGGCACACATCGCCCCCCCTATGACAAACGCCCAGATAAAGATCATGGTTGTTCCCCCAGTCTTGTCACCGCGACAGCGTGCGCGATGGCCGGAATGCTTTCTCCTTGCTGGTATGACTTGGGAGAAAATAAGGCGCCGGTGGCGACCAAGAGCATGCGTTGAATCCGGCCGGAACGCAATTGCTGCGTCCAGTACCCGGAGAAGACACTAGCGGAACATCCTGGGCCAGACCCTCCGTTATGCACGTCTTGCTGGCCGATGTGGTATAAGAGCGCGCCACAATCTTGGAGTTTGTCGCCAATGTGCACATGGTATTCGTCGGAGGCCAGATGCTCGGCCAATTGCATGCCAAAGCGCCCCAGGTCTCCCGTGACAACGGCATCATAATCGTCTTGAGTTTCGCCTAATGCCTCGAAATGTCGGCGAATAGTATCTACGGCGGCTGGTGCCATAGCGCTGGCCATATCGTTGGGATCTTTAGAACCCCAGTCCAGCACCCGGCCAATCGTTACCGAGTCGATGGCTAGGTCCGTGGGGCGGGTGCTCACAATCACCGACCCAGCCGCCGTGGCGGTCCATGAAGCCGTGGGAGTACGTTGATATCCGAGTTCCACCGGATATCGAAACTGGCGCTCAGCCGAAAGGTGATGGCTGCAGGCGGCGACCAAGGCCGACGTAGGACCTCCTTGACCCAGAATAAGGCTTGCCACGGTCATGGCTTCGGTGAAGCTGGCGCACGCGGAGAAAACGCCAAGGACTGGCCGACGATGGTCGCGGGCCTCGAAGTTCGTCGTAATAAGTTGATCCAACAAATCGCCACTGACCACAATGTCGACGTCTTCCCACGCAAGTTGACTCTTATTTAGGGCAATAGTTTCGGATTGCCGCAGCAAGGCGCGCTCCGCCATTTCATACGATGAAAAGGTGGTGCCTTCATCGTTCCAAATGAGGTCGAAATAGTCTCGGAGCGGCCCTTGGCCTTCCTTTGGACCGACCACCGATGCCGATTGGCCGACGTACACTCCTTCCACTTGGTAGGATGAATCGCCTACACGCCTGACTGCCATCAGCTGCCAATCCCAAATACGTAGCGGACTGCGCCAACCACAAAGGCGGCAGCCATTCCGTATACCAGCACCGGACCGGCGATGGTGAATAGTTTCGCACCAATGCCTAGAACCAGCCCCTCGGCGCGATACTCCATGGCGGGAGCGACCATCGCGTTAGCAAATCCAGTAATAGGCAGGCTGCCTCCCATTCCACCCAGTTTGACGATACGGTCATACCATCCAACCCCAGTTAATAATGCCCCCACGCCTACTAAGATGATGGAGGTTGGGGTAGCGGCTGCCTTGCTCGTTAACCCGCCTTGCTCAAAGGCCCACATGATTCCTTGCCCGAAAAGAGAGATAAGGCCTCCGACGAGAAAGGCCCAGGCCAGGTTGGTGCCAACGGTTTTCTTAGGGCGCACTTGATTGGCGTAATCGTGAAATCGCTTGATACGTGCTTGTTGACTGCTTTTGTGAACGTCGGTGCTCATGACCTCTCCCTTCCAACGTAGTGTTTCACCCCGGGAATCCGCCAGCGCTACCCCGGGGTGCTTGATTCTGTACAGGTACGCGTGTGATAGTCGTGCCATCGACCCACAT
>JAKADW010000219.1 GCA_021820165.1 Bacillota bacterium | reverse complement strand
AGGTGACCCCAAGCCCAGCCAGCACGTCACAACACCGCGCACACAGATCGTCGAAGTGCCCATTGTTTCCCACGTCACCGGTGTACCGCCAGCACCGCTCACAACGTTTACGCGAGGTAGCCACTGCAGTAGCCCCTACCTCATCTCCCGTTTTAACAGTCACTTCAGCCGCCATGACCATTTCAGTTAGTTGCTCCGTCTCCTCATCACTCAGTGACACCCCTTGTGGTAGCGTCAGGCTCACCAGGGCCTGCAACGAATTTCCGATGACCTTGTTGGCTCGTAGTTCTTCTAGCGCCTTTAAGACGACTTCCCGATAAGACAAAAGGCGCTCCATCCGGGTGGATTCATCGAGACTCCACCCAATGTCCCATGGTGTCGGCCACTCGGTAAGATGCACCGAGTCGGTGTCGGACTGACGAGAGCCTAGACTCTCCCGATAGACTTCATCCGCCGTAAACACCAAAACCGGAGAAATCCCACGCACCAGAATCTGCAAAATTTCTGCCATGACCGCCTGGGTTTCGCGGCGCAGGGGATCCTGCGGCGCCAATGTGTATAATCGGTCCTTCACCACATCCAAGTAAAAGCTCGACAAATCGATGGTCATGAGCCGCACTAGGCTATGCACGATGGGATGAAACACGTAGTCGCGATAAGCGCTGCGCGCCTCGTGGCCCCACTTGGTCACCGTGGCTAAAGCCCATCGATTCAAGGGATCCACGACCTCGGCCGTCCGCCCTCCGTCAAAATCAGCGAGGTTCCCTAATAAGAACCGAAACGTATTACGGATCTTCCGATAGGTCTCTGCCAGTTGGCCTAAAATCTCATCCGAAATTCGCACATCGGAGCGATAGTCGCTCGTAGCTACCCAAAGCCTGAGAATATCCGCGCCAAACCGCTTCACAATATCTAAGGGATCGATGGTGTTCCCAAGAGACTTATGCATCTCCTGGCCCGACTTATCTAACGCCATGCCGTGAGTTAGCACCGTTCGATACGGGGCCTGACCCCGGGTCGCGACCCCGGTGACCAAGAGACTATTAAACCAGCCTCGATATTGGTCGTTGCCCTCGAGGACCACGTCGGCAGGCCACTCCAAGCCGGGGTGGTCCGCTAGCACCGCAGCTTGGCTGGATCCAGAATCCAGCCACACGTCGAAAATATCCATCTCCTTACGGAGATTGGCGCTGCCACACTGAGGACAGACGAACCCTTCCGGCAAAAAGTAGTGGGCGGGCTCGCTCCACCAGATATCTCCCCCTTGTTGACCAATAAGATCGGCGACATGCCGAATTAACGCCGCATCGAGGATCGGCTGCCCGCAGTCCTGACAAAAAAAGGCGGGAATCGGCAATCCCCAAACCCGCTGCCGCGACAAACACCAGTCCTGTCGATCTTCCACCATGCGCCGCATCCGGTCACCTCCCCAGGAAGGCTCCCAGCGGACCGGATAGGTCGCCTCAATGAGTGCCTCACGCACCGCTCCCACCGACATGAACCATTGCGAGGTAGCGCGGTAAATCACCGGATTCTTACATCGCCAACAAAATGCATACTGATGATGAAACGTCGAGGCATGCAGTAGCGCGCCTGTTTCCAGTAACTTGGCATTGACCACCGGATTAGCATCCTGGTAAAAATACCCTTCCACCAACGGCGTCCCCGCAAAGTAGCGGCCTTGATCGTTTAAGGGTTGGACCACCGGTAATCCATAGCGGCGTCCGACCTCAAAGTCCTCGACCCCATGACCCGGCGCTGTGTGGACTAATCCCGTGCCACTCTCCTGGGTCACGTGCTCGCCTAAAATGATAGGCACCTCATGACCCAAATAGGGATGGTGAGTGACGACCCCTTCAAGCGCTTGCCCGCTTTGTGGATCCGAAATCGACAGTGCCTCCAGATTTAAGGTCGCCATGACCGATGACACCAAATTCTCCCCAAGCAACAACGGTCCCTGACTGGTGGTCACCACCACATAGGGCAACTCGGGGTGCACGGCGATGGCCACGTTAGCCGGAATCGTCCACGGCGTGGTCGTCCAAATCACGGCCCGGGTGCCGAGAGGCAGTCCGTAGGAGCCGGGATCTTGTACATCGAAGGCGACGTAAATCGAATCCGACTCATGGTCCTGATATTCAATTTCGCCTTCTGCCAACGCCGTCTCACAATGCGGGCACCAATACACGCTCTTTAGATCGCGGTAAATGAGACCCTTCTCCACCATATCCGCGAAGACGCGAAGTTCAGCGCCTTCATAGGCGGGATTCATGGTGACGTAAGGATGGTCCCAATCGCCCATGACACCAAGCCGCTTAAATTCTTCGGTCATGACTCCGATGTAGTGGCGCGCCACGGCAGCAGATTCACGCCGCAATCGAAGTGGTTCGATTTGGTGCTGCGAGACACCAAGCTGTTTTAGGGCACGCATTTCAATCGGCAAACCATGGGTGTCCCAGCCCGGCACGTAGACCACGTCGTAGCCTTCGAGATTCCAAAATCGATTAATCATATCCTTAAGAATTTTATTGAGGGCGGTCCCGGTGTGAATGTCGCCATTCGCATAAGGCGGACCATCGTGCAAGATAAATTTAGGTTTTCCTTGGCGCCGCTGACGTTGTTGCTCATATACCGCGGCCGTCTCCCACTCTTGGAGCCACTCCGGTTCCCGAACCGGCAGATTCGCCTTCATGGGGAATGTGGTTTTAGGCAGGTTTAGTGTCTCTCGATAGTCCATGAGATTCCCTCCATATAAAAAATCCCCTTGCCGTGACGGCAAGGGACGCGATGAGCGCGGTTCCACCCTTATTCTGCGGCAGTATTCATCTCCCGCAACACTTGAGAGCGCCATAACGGACGCGACCCGGCGACAACTAGTCCCAACACGGTTTCATTATCGCACTCCTGGGCGATCTCTGTGAGGTAAGGGTCAGACTTACACCCGCCGTCTGCTCTCTACGCCCTCAAATCTCACGTTGGTCCCAATCATCGTGTGTGTTATCAGTATACCACATGGATTCCCCGACCCCAAAAAACCGAATCCCTCAACTCTCTGCTAAGAGAGACAGTTGGGACTCCAGCAGACTCTTCACTCGGGCCCTGAACTGCTCAGACTCGCGCTTGAGGCGCTCAAATTCCTGTATCGTGGCCTTACTTTTATCTTCGGCCTGCAACACAATTTGCTGGGCCTTGGATTCCGCTTCGCGAATAATGAGTTCCGCTTCCTTACGCGCCGCAACTTTCACTTCCTCGGCCGTCTGTTGGGCCACCACCAGAGTACTTTGCAAGGTCGCCTCCAATTTGCGGTATTGCTCGAGCCGTTCGGTCATGCCCGATGTATTTTCTTTCAGTTCATCGTTTTCTCGTATCAACGCTTCGAAGTCGCGCACAATTTCGTCCAAAAACTCGTTGACATCATCCTCGCTATAGCCGCGAAAGCCATGCTTAAATTCCTTGTTTACAATGTCTAAGGGTGTCAATGGCATGTGAGACCTCCGCTCAAATTACAAGGTGCTTAATAATGTAACCAAAATATAGGCCGCGATATCCACCAAAAAGAACGCAATCAGGGGAGACAAGTCCATCATCCCCATGAGCGGAATCCGTCTTCGGATCGGTGACAGCACCGGCTCCGTAAGCCGATAACAAGTGATCGCGACAAAAGACCAAATGCCATCCGCCCGTGGAGGCACATACGATGCGATAATTCTTATCATCAGCACCACGAAAAAGAAATCTTTTAAAATGCTCACCGTTTGAATCAAATGGTAGACGATTACCGTCACTTAGACATGCCACGCATCCAACCGGGTGCTTCCTCCTGTTCTTCGCTAGCAACTTCGACGTTACTCGGAGTGACCAAAAAAATGTTATCCCCAACCTTACGCAGTCCTCCGTCAACCGCATACGCAACTCCGGACAGGAAGTTTAGTAACCGTTGTCCAGCCTTCTCTTCGGCCAAATCCAAATTGACTATGACCGGACGCCGCCCTTTGACCTGGTCGGCAATGGCTTGACCGTCTTCCAACGTCCTAGGGTGCATCACCACCACGCGCATGCCTCTCGAAGTAGGCAGACTGACCACCCCTCCACGCCGGCGCTTGGGAACTTCTTCTTCCCAGTCCGAGGCCGCGGCGGTTTCTTCCACCTCGTATTCTTCTCCTTCAACCTCTTCTAATCCCACGAAATTGAGAAATTTCCCCACAATATTCGACTTCATATCTAAACCCTCCTTATCGGCTTCACGTGACTCGCCCTGGATTCGGCAAT
>JAKADW010000218.1 GCA_021820165.1 Bacillota bacterium | reverse complement strand
CGCTCGCGGCTCCAGTCTACCGCCCGACGGGTTGGCCCCTCCAGAGAACGCCTCCGGCCGCTGCGTCGCAGCGCTCAGGACCGGCACAGGATGCCGCTAAGAGCGATGTGCCACACGGTCTAGCCCGTCTTGGGGTTAACAGCGGACCGCTTTAATGGGTGGGTCCGTTCCGGGCTGCCTGATCGTAATTGTCGATAGCGCGGCACACTGCGTTTCTTACCGGCCCCAAACTCTTTTCATGGCCCACGGCGAATCTTCCGGCATGGTTACAACGCCTCTCGACACGCAACCAACAACGGGACCGCAGTTAGAGCATCGGGCGTAAAGCGGTGTCGGACGCCTGACGCACGGGTATTCACGGTATTTAGATATTCTTTTGGTTAAAGAGGCGCACCGCCAACCATAACACCCCCACCAGGTACAATGCGGCATAGACCAAAAACATATTGCTAGGCACGTGCCTTGCCCCAAACGGGCCCAATAACGCCGAACCTAGCCCTCCCGCACTTGCCCGCATCAGCTCATACACCGCCCGACGATAGAGCCCGTCGGTAGGAAGCAGTAACGAAATGCCAAGTGTAATGTGGGTAAAAAGCGGAGACACTGGCAATTGGGCTACCCCTCCACTCAGGAATGCGATAACAAACAAGAGGCCCAACGTCACCCCATTAGCCAGTGTGGGCAATACAATCGAACCCAAAAGTCCCACGGCCAGCAACACCCATGCCTGCCCGACGAAAAGCATCCAGGCCAGAATCAAGGTGGGCCAGGTGGGTATCACGCCTTCAAAACTTCCACTGATGGCAACAATGCCCATAAATAAAACAGTGACATAGGCGGCTTCGGCCAGAGCGTATCCGAGCCACTTACCCAGCACGATTTCCGCGCGATACACGGGGCGCGGGACCACCGCGGCCAACATTCCGTTCTCAACTTCCGAGGCGATGGTGCCACTCACGGAAAATATCGATAGGAAGGCAATGACGATGTAACAAAAAAAGGCGCCTAACCCCCAGTTCTCGGTATTGATGACCAGGTTTGACATGCCATTCTGCGTCACCAAGTAATGCGGCTCATGGGTCACCGCAATCCAAAACAAGCCAAGAAAAAGCGCCATCATCACTACACTGGCAAGTAAGATTTTTCTCCGGAGCATTTCCCAGATCGTCAGGCGGGCGATTAGAATCAGGGTTGTCCCCTCCTTTCGACCGCACCGAGTCGGGCCAAGAACCAAGATTCTAGCGATTGGCGTAGAGGAACCACCTCATAGATCGCGACACCCTGTCGGTGCAACTCGCGATGAAGATTCGGCAGTAGATTGCGAGGACCACTGTAGACTAATCCGTGGGGGATTTGCACCAGGTTCCATCCCTGATCCTGGCACAAACGGAGACAGGCATCCGATACCGGTCCCGTGTGAATTTCGAAGGATGGCGTGGCGGCTAGTAGGTCTCCCATGGCCCCAGTATAGAGCACGTTACCATGGTCAATGAGCGCCACTCGATCACAGAGCCCTTCCATATCCGACAACAGATGGCTATTTAAGAACACGGTCTTGTGCCGCGCTCGCCACTGACGGAGCCATTGACCCATCTCGTGGCGACCGATCGGATCCATCGCGGAGGTGGGTTCGTCTAAAAACAGCAGATCGGGATCGCCTACCGTCGCCACCGCCAACCCCAACCGTTGCTGCAACCCTTTGCTTAACGTACCCACCTTGGCCTGAGTACGCCCACCCAATCCGACCGTGTCTAGGGTTTCGGACACCGACGCCTCGGGGCGGCGTACCCCAGCTAATTGGGCGTGCCAGGTCACCACCTCACGCACTGTAAGCCAGGGAGGGTAACGAAAAAGTTCCGGAAGGTATCCGACCCGCCGTCGCACGGCGCGACTCCGATACGGCTCGCCAAGTAGTCGCGCCGTGCCCCAGGTTGCAGGCACCAGCCCGAGCAATATCTTAACCACCGTGCTCTTGCCGGCCCCGTTGGGGCCGAGGAACCCGAAAATTTCGCCCGAACGCACGAGCAAATTCACATTCTTACACGCCACTTGGTGGCCATAGCTTTTGCCAAGCCCAACCGCCTCGATGGCATTATGGAATTGGTCTCTTACGGGAACCACTGTTGAACCTGTTTAACGAATTGCGTGGATGTCATCGATCCATAGTAGGTGAAGCGATTAAAGACGCCGGCGTGTGCCCACACGATCGTCATACCGCCTCCCGTCCCCGGTCCCGTGATCAGGGCCGCAGTTCCTCCTTGGATCATGATGTGTTGGGTGGTACTCGTTGTCGGCACCGGCATCGGGGGGGATCCCCCTCTTTCCAGGGGAACCAAGGCTTCTTGCAACGACGGGGGTAAGAAGGGTAGGGACGCAAGTGCCACTGCAATTTGTCGCTGATTTGCCGCTTGAGGGAGCGAAATCGAGGGAGTCCGGGTCTCGGTCAGCGCATAGGAACCCCCACCTTGACCCCCGGTCTGGGTCATATTGACCATCGTGGGGATCGAGACGGTGATGGGGACCTGATTGACGCTGGCCGGAAGCAAGTGGTGACCTCCTTCATCTACAATAAGCTGATTAATAGCTGACACGTTTAGGGTCAGCACCACACGTTCGGGCGCCATGACTTGGGCCACCACCGATCCAGCTTTCCCTAACGAAGGAGGCCACTCATTAGGAAGTCCCGTCCGCCTCGCGATCTGACTGACCGCAATCGAATGCGGCGACGTCTGGTTTCCTATGGTCTTGATCGAACCGTAGTGGCTAAGGCTCACCGTACCGCCTTGGGTCAATCGCTGTTCAATTTGATTAAGTTTTTGGGGCGTCAGGTTCACCGTGGTGATCCCCTTGAATTGCAGCGAATGGATTACCGCGGCTAAGGCATTGCGGGCGGGAGGAATTGCGGCCAATGCCACCCCCACTACCAGACACGAGGCCACCACTCCCCGCGCCAGATTCCAGGAGCGCCAAAAAGGCACAGACGGCTTAGGCACCTCCTCATCCATCCATTGCTCGATCACCGAGGCCGACCACCCAGCGGTCGCCGCCAGATCCAAGAAGTTGGCGCGACAGGTCGCGCACCCATCCAAGTGTTCGGCCCAGATGCGACTTTCGTCTGAATCGGCTTCGTGGTCTAGAAATTTCAACCAATCGAGCTCGGTGGGACACATCTTAACCATGGGACCAATCCTCCTGCTGTTGATAAGTTGCTTTTAATTTTTTCATCGCACGCAATAGAATCATGCCAACCTGATCGGGTTCGATGGCCAATGCTTGCGCAATTTCTCGGTAACGGTACCCATTGTGGCGCAGCCACAATGCTCGAGATTCTCGAGGATCGAGAGTGCAAAGCGCCCGGCGGATCCGGTCTTCTTCGACCCTTTGCATCACCAATTCCTCTGCCGAAAGGTGCGCCGGCGAAGTCCTGCGGGTTATCCCCTCCAGTTTTCGCCGTTCTTGCCCCGCGCTTCGAAAGTGGTCATAGCATAGACGTTGCACCACCACCCGTAGCCACCCTGCCGATACCCGGGGATCTTCGGGAGGGGCGCTCATAAACCGGGTAAAGGCTTCTTGCACGATGTCCTCGGCTCGGCTTCGATCATGATCGGCCAACAGCCGCATCGCATAGCCAACCAAATTTTCAAACTCCGCTTGGTATAGCTGATCCAATTGCGACAAGCGAATCGGACGGGGTTCAGTTTCAGCCATTAGACATCCTCCTGCCATTAAGACGCACGAGACTTCGATTTTGTAACCAATCCGTTTGCTTTCTTCGGCTAAGATCCAGGGGCCGTTCTAAGGGATGAGACTCTACTCCAAAACGTGTTTCGGCTTCTCGCGACGACACCAGGGCCGCACGCATGCCCAGGAGGGAACACCGAGTCGGGTGGTAGCAGGGAACATCCGGCGACGTTGGAGTGAAGTGGTCACCGAAGTGACCCTGTCCTCTCACCTACCTCATATTATGAGTAAGAACACCAACCAACTGGGAAAGCGGCTTTCAGGCGGCTCCTCTCCGGCCTGAAAGCCCCGGTATCCGCCGCGCTATAATTGGATAAACCCAACGCGCCTGTTCACGATCACACAGTGCCCCCCAAGGTCTCCCTCTGCACCCCATCGCCAATAAATTGGTCCCGCCGAATCACACCTCCGATAGCGGATAAAGGAAATCCATAGCGCACGCCATCCGGCAGGTGCACCTTGCCACATAGAACCCCGCTCCTTTTTCGGTCGAATCTCTACCCATAACCAGCCCAGGCCGGGACACGGTG
>JAKADW010000217.1 GCA_021820165.1 Bacillota bacterium | reverse complement strand
CCGCTTGGCACCACCGGGTGA
The DNA here is from genome assembly GCA_021820165.1 of Bacillota bacterium. Next base: position 4,260 of record JAKADW010000217.1, on the reverse strand, counting down.
CGGCGATATCTTCGTGCCGCATGGCGAAACTGTCATCCTCGGCACCACCGACGTTCCCCAGGATAGACCTGAGGCGCCGGAACCTACGCGTGAGGAGGCGCGGCGACTCTTGGAACTGGGACGCGAGTTGTTCCCCGCCATCGACAGGTGGCGGCCCCTGCGCGCTTTTTGTGGCGTGCGTCCGCTCTATCAGGAAGACGCCCGAGACGTCCGATCGCGCTATATTAGCCGTGATTTCCGCGTCATTGACCACGGTGCCCGGCATGGTCTTCAGGGCGCATTCTCTTTGGTGGGCGGGAAGTGGACTACGTATCGTTTGATGGCGGAGAGCGTAAGCGACGAGGTGTGCGCCTACTTGGGAATAGACAATCGGTCACGAACAGCTGCCACTCCGCTTTCTCCGGTCCATGAGAGGGTGGCTCCGGGAGGCCCTCTGGTGTGTGAATGCGAAGGGGTCACTCGCGATGCCTTGCTGTCACGGATGGACTGGTCCGTGGAAGAATGGCGGACGGGGACCTGGTTCGCGATGGGACCGTGTCAAGGAACGATGTGCGCACATCGCGCGGTGGCGCTTAGAACCGAGCGCTATGGCCCGGAAACGTGTGTGGAGGAATTGGCGCATCTTCGTAAGGAGCGGGAAAAAGGACTCTGGCCAGCCGCTTGGGGTGACAACGCACGAGAGGCGGCATTCAACCGCGCGATCCGATTTCAAACGCTGGCCGAGCAGGTGGTATTCGATGGATGGGAGTGACGTCGTTATCGTGGGTCGAGGACCCGCGGGATTGCTCATGGCCACACTGGTCGCAGAGTCGGGGGGCCGCGTGACAATTGTCGCCGATGGACAAGGTTCCCTCCCGCTATGGGGAGGTCAGTTCGATTTTCGTAACTACGAACCCGACGGGAAACCGATCGCCGACCCCTTTTTCTGGTGGACTCGCCAATCGGGCGATCATCCCGGAGCCGCTACCTCAAGTCGCGAGTGGATCCGCTGGTGGAGTTATTTGCGGCAATTGTGGCAGCGCATCGGCATTCCGACGACACGGCACTTTCCGCGGAAAAACGCGCTGCTCCTGACGCCCCTAGGGCGAACAAAGCCGACGTTTCTCGCGCCCCAATGGCACTTCACTCAGGAAACCGCGGGTTCCGTGACGCTGGTGAGCGTGCCGGGACTGATGGACTTTCAGGCCAAAGCGGCTGCCATCCAGTACCAGCGTGCTACGGGAAAGTCAGCAGACGTGGTGGAGATTAGTACGCCCCCGTCTTGGCACGTAAGATGGCAAGCCTTACAGTGGGCGTGGTTTTTAGACACCATGGAGGGGCGAAACTGGATACTTGGGGAAGTTGGACGTCTCGGCGTTAATTCAGACCGCCCGCTCATCTTTCCGCAAATGCTCGGGATTGAGCAGGCGGAGTCGTTGATGCAATCGATAGCGGAAGTGTCCCAGCGGGTGGTAGGGGAGATCCCACTGCTTCCGCCAGCAATCGGGGGAATTCGGGTTCAACGGCGTTGGGAGCGGTGGCTCAAGCGTCAGCGTGTGCGGTTTATCAGCGGACGGGTTCTGGATTTTTCACGCCGGTATGTTCTCGAGCTGACGAATGGGCGCCGGATTCCTGCAGGTCGACTGGTATTGGCGACGGGCGGCGTGCTGGGAGGCGGTGTCCGGGTTTACCCTGATGGCCGCTTGGAGGACTCAGTGATGGGCATAGAGGTCGGCAGGGCAGAAAAGCTTGCCGACCTTGGTGCGGCAGGTCTGCGCCAATCCGAGAGGGTTCCGATTGCGGTGGGCCGGGAGGTCGGAGGGTGCGATCCGGACCGTCACGGCGATGGCGGGGCGATGATTTTGTTGACCGTCCACCAAGCCTACAAAATTCTTCGCGGTGCCGACGCGCGAGCGGAGGAGCGATGACAATGGCCACGGAAATGTGGGAGCACTTTGACGCGTGCCTCAAGTGCACGCTGTGTGTGAGTCAATGTCCGGTGATGTCTGTGAACCCCGATTTCCCCGGGCCCAAAGCGCTCGGACCGGAATGGTCGCGCGAAGCGCACCTCAGCGAGATTGAGCCCATGGACCATGTGGATGATTGCACCTTTTGCCAACTGTGCGAGGCATCCTGTCCTGTCGAGGTGCCGATTGCTCACTTAATTGCCCATCATAAAGCCCAAGTCGCGCGCCGTTGGCGACAGCGGGTGCGGGACGGCTTGCTCGCCAGGCCGCATCTCGCGGCCCGGGCCGCCTTCCTGGGAGACATCCCAGGCCCGTTACGTCGGCTTGCGGGCATTGCCCGAGAAGTACGCCTCCCGAGGCGTCGGGTAAGCGTGGTGAGGCGCTTGGGCGAACCACTGGGGCTTCGCAGAGGCAAGGTGGGTCTATTCCTTGACTGCTATACTAAAGGCTATGATCCGGGTCTTGGTCGGCAGGCCGCGGAATTATTACGCCTTTGGGGATTCGAGGTGGTGGAGCTACCGCCCAAGTCCGGTTGCTGTGGGGCTGCTGCCTATGCGGCAGGCAATCCCCCACTAGCTCGCGCAAATGGTCGCCGCTTAAAAGAGCTCGTGAATCCCGCCCTTTCCGAACTGGATATGGTAATCACGCTGAATGCGACGTGCGACGGAACTCTACGCGACGAGTGGCCTAAGTTTTACGGGTATTCGCTCGATGTGCCGGTCGTGCCGTTTGATGAGGCAGCTTTGGAGGCTCCGAAGGAATTCTGGGACCGGCTTCAGAGCGTGTCTAGTACCCTAGTGCTTCTCGCTCACACCACTTGCCGGGGGAAAGTCGCGCGGGGCGACGGTCAATTGTTCTGGTTAGCCGAGCAGGCTGGCTACCGCGGTTCCCAGCCTGCAGAGGCTCTTTGTTGCGGAGCCGCGGGTTCGTATGCATTTAAGGAGGAACACCAGGAAACTGCAGGCCGACTGGGGGCCGCTTTGTCGGACGAGGTGAAGAAGCTTCGGGCCGACGGCGTGATGACCGACAGCGGCACGTGTGCGATTCATATTGAACAGGGTAGCGGCGTGATAGCCCGCCACCCGGCCTATTGGCTCTATACGCGCTACCTAAACTACCTCGAGGAGGTTCGCTAACGTGGCTTCCCTAGACATTCCAACCATCATACCGGCCATTCGTAAACCGGACGAGTGGACCGTATTGCCGACGCTTACATCCGCACCACGATGGGTATTTATCCTCGGCGGAACGCCGGATGCGCTAGCGGAGGCCACGGGCCTGTTACATCGCCAAGGATGGTCTATTTTCATTCATGTCGACATGATGCGAGGCATCACGACGGATCTGGAGGGGTTGAGATTTTTGTCCGAGTTCGTCGGTCCGGATGGTATCATCAGTACGCACTCTCCGGCGATTACACAGGCCAAGCGCATTGGCCTCATCGCGATTCAGCGAATTTTTCTGCTGGACAGCCAATCCGTCGACACGGGGATCCAGCAAGCCCAGTCGACGCGTCCCGATGCAGTGGAGGTATTACCCGGCATCCTGCCTCGGGTCACAGCCCGCGTTGTTCGGGAAGTTCATTGTCCGGTCATTGCCGGCGGACTGGTGACGACCCTGCAGGAGGTGGAGGTTATGAAAAAGGCGGGGGTGCGGGGATTATCGACGAGTGCGCGGTCCTTATGGGTGCATACCCCTAAAGAAGGGGGGCAGCCATGATTCGCCGCTATCGCATTCGGGATGCCCTAGGCGTTCATGCCCGACCTGCCGCGAAGCTGGTGAAAGCGTTAGCAACCGTGCCGGGAGATGTGTGGCTGGAATATCGGGATAGGCGGGTGAATGGCAAAAGCATTCTCGAGGTGATGAGCCTCGGCATACGCGGCGGAGAATCCATAGGCCTCGAATGTGGTGAGGAGTTTTCTCTGGCACTCACGCAACTCGAGAAGGATTTGGCCGATATCTTGTCGCCCGAATAAAAAATTTGGAACAGGAAGGAAAATACTGGTAAAGCGGCGAAGGATAGGGTACCACACAGGAGACACGGAGAGTTGCAGCTGTTGGCTGGGCTACCCGTGTCTTATTTTTATTCGGTGAGGAGGTTTGTACTGTGGCAATGCGAACGGCCACGGCCAAAACGGCATGGCGTGCGACCACATGGGGAGAGCTTTTGTCCGAATTTCTTGGGACCTTTGTCTTGATATCCTTTGGGGATGGGGTTGTGGCAGTGGCGGTGGTGGGGCTCACCATGTCTGGCCGCACCGCGGTGATTTTCCAAGGGGCGGGAGGCTGGCTTCTCATCACTTGGGGATGGGCC
>JAKADW010000216.1 GCA_021820165.1 Bacillota bacterium | reverse complement strand
TCCATGCTCGAAAAAGCCGCCGTACTCCTACACTCGTTGGTTCTGAACCATCCGTTTCAAGACGGTAATAAGCGGACCGCCTTTACCGCATTGGGTTTGTTCCTGCAGCATAACGGCATGGCGCTTGAGGGCTCAAGAACAGATGCAGAGAACTTCGTCGTAACCATGGCGGACACGCATGTGGACGTGGAGACGATCGTGGATTGGCTTCAATCTCATGCCCGTTCGATAAACAATTGAAGGGGCCGCTGATGCTCTCCACCCTGGATTCCACGGCCGCGCTAACTTACCATCGAAAATCCCCTCAACCGAGACGAACGATAAGGAACTTCGCGGGACCATTTGTGCGCTATCACTCGGTCGACGGGTTGGTCACAATCCACAAGGTCACGCATGCGAGAGCGGCTACGACCGCCCCCACCGCAAAGGGGGACTCGGGCCCAACCGCCTCCCAAAGAATCCCGCCACCAAGCGATGCAGCCAACTGCGCAAAACCGAGCAGAGCATTAAATGTACCGAGCCCGGTACCGCGTGCGGTTGACGGTAGCAATCCTGTGGCGTAGACCTTCTGGTTCCCGTCCACGAGCGCGATAAATACTCCATAGAGGGCCATGAGAGGCCACACCCACACAGCCGTATGTACCACGGCAAATCCCACATACGTTAGGGCCAATACCGCAAATCCTCCCAACAGCATAGTGCGATGGCCGATGCGGTCCCCAAGGCGACCACTGGGCATCGAAAGAACGCTGGCCACGCCATTCATCACAAAATAGGTCAGAGGGACGAGAAGAATCGGCACCCCCAGTGTCCGGGATCGAAGAATGAGAAACCCTTCCGAAAAGGTGGCCAGCGCCAAGAGCCCGGCTGGCAGCAGGAAACGCCGGAATGGTGCCGGCAGACGGCCCCAGCTAAGACTTGGCCGCGACCGCGCCTCTGTCTTACCCGCCCGGTTCTCTCGAAGACGAAGCAAAAAAGGAATCGCAGCCAATCCGGGAATTAGTGTGAGGGCAAAAACAAGGCGGATCCGATCGTTGGACCACCAGAGCACAGCGCTCGCTGTAAGCGGACCCAGGGCTGCCCCTAATGCGTCCATTGCCCGTCGAAAGCCGAATGATCGGCCCCGGTTGTCGGACGTCGTGACGTCGGCTAGTAGCGCGTCCCGCGGAGCCGTCCGAAATCCCTTGCCGACCCGCTCCACCTGCCGCAAGATGAGCACAGGTCCCCACGCACTCGTGAGGGCGAATGCCGGTTTGGTCAAGTTTGAGATGGTATACCCAACGAACATGAGCCACTTGCGATGGCCAAGACGATCAGAGAGCCAACCGGCAAACACCTTGAGGATGCCCGCTATCCCGGCACCCAACCCCTCCATGAGGCCATAAACCCACACCGGCGCGCCCAAGACCGTGGTCAAGAAAACGGGCAATAAAGATCCCACCATTTGGGACGACAGGTCGGTGAAAAAGCTCACCGCACCTGCAGCCTTCACGGTCGGATGAAGGGCCTGATTGCGAACCGATGACTGATCCGATGGCGACATGAATTCCTCCTGAATAGGTCCCGCGGTGAGCGAGCCGCGTCCTCGAGCCACTTTGGGCAACGCCTCGGCGATCGCCGGCGACCTCGCCGAATGGCCGCCTCCGGAAGCTCATAAAGCGCCCACCGGCAAGTCCGGGGTTGGCGACGGTCGTCGCTTCGCATATTATCCCCTCAAGAGGGGGTTCAGGCAAGGGCGTGTCCCCATGCCCGTAGGGCGGCGGGGAAGCGTCGGTTCGGTGGATCGCGACCTGATTCTCTAAGGCCGGGGCACCCATAAAATGTCGTCACAGACTCTTTCCTTAATATGCGATCTGGGAGGGATTTTGCCGGTGGGGACAACTTCGTTGATTGTCTTATTGCTGGCCGGTGCCAGCGTTGCGATTTTTCATGCAATATTGCCGGACCATTGGATGCCAATTGCGCTTCTGGCCCGAGCCCAACGATGGTCTACCGCACGCACGACTCGCGTTGCCCTGTGGACGGGACTAGGACATGTCCTGGGCTCCATTGCCCTGGGAGCCATCGTCATCGCGCTCGGGTACGGACTTAAGGGCATTCTTCGGGTGGAAGGACCCATCGTTGGGATTGTGTTGGTCCTCACCGGGATCGGGCTGTTCCTCTGGAGCCTACGCCACCCTGGCCATAGCCATCCACACGGATCCGACGATCACCCCCATGAACCTACCCACGAAGGGGGCTCTCAAGGACACGACCATCATCATGAACACCCGCATGATCACCATGCGGTCGGGCATACCCATTCCCACCATCATCACCCGGACCACCCACGAAGCCGGGGCGCATGGCTCATTCCAGCCGGCATTGCGGCGTCTCCTGATCCCACCATTTTACCGGTATTTCTGGCTGCCATTGCGGTAAACGTCCGCACCGCGATTGAAGTCCTCGTGGTCTATTCCCTCGTTACCATCGTAGCTATCGTGGGTCTAAGTCTGGCGGCCGTTTGGGGCGGGTATCAGGTGAAGTGGGCATGGCTCGAAAACCATGCGAACCACGTCACGGCCGCCGTGTTGGTGGCTTTGGGCATCGCTGCCTGGGTAGCGTTTTAGGCCTCCCTCCATCACCCAGGACGGTCTAAGGCCCTCTTTTTCTTCCAACCACGGAATCTTACGGGTGTGGTAACATGCCCTCTTTCCCAACCGTCATCGAGATGAGAAAGAGGGTACAGATGCACACGAGGCGAGCGGTTCCCATTGGGGTTTTTGGAATCTTTGCCATCGGCGTTCTCTTGAACGCGGTAAGCTCGATCCGTGACATGGCACCCGTCCGCCCCGTCTTAGCGCGTATGCTGGCTTTAGAAAATCCCTTGGTGGTACCTCCACGGGTGCTCCCGTTTGGAAAGAGCCCGCCACCGGGCATGAAGCACCGGTGGCGGCAGATGGAACACCAAGCCATGGCCCGAACTTTTGCACCCGGATCCCCTGTGATCAGTCGGAACCTCCACATTTTTTACGTGGACCTAAAGAGCATAAACACCGAGAAAGGCCGGATCGGGTATCGCCGCATCCAGATGCCTGTAGAATCTCTCGTGGCCCTCGGTCCATGGGCACGGGCCACGATTCTGTTTTCGGCTCAAGCGCACCCCCGGAAGCCTGCCGTCAATGGCATCGCGGGCACCGCCTACTTGCGTCGAATCACGGTCATTGGCGCGTGACCACCCATACGGAGCACTTCATCCCCAACCAAGGGCCATGACCGGTGTCCGATGTCCCGACCGCTTTTTGGGTAGCGAAGGGGGCGAGCATCCCCTCGCCCCCGCATGGGCTACTTTAAAGCGTCGGCAATACCGCCCCGGATACGATGAGCAAGTTCCCGATTTATGCCCTGAAATTCTAGCGTTTGCGCCGTCGCCCGATCCACTTCCGGGATGGGGTGGCTCGTGAGCCAGGCCTTAATCCGGTCAGCCAACGCATCATCCACAACGCTGGCCGTTGGCTGGATAAAGTGGGCAAACATCGCCTTCGGGAACTTCTCTAAGAGCTGGTCCCACCGGGCTTCGATGGACTCCCATGCCGCTTCCGTGGCCCGGCTATTCATCACCAAATAGGCGAGCGCAATCGGTGCATCTTGCAAGCGGACCTCCGAGGAGTAATAGAGATCGATGGTCCGATGGATGAGATCGGGAGCACGAAAACGAGCCAAGGCAAAGAGATAGCGGGTCTCGTCTTGGGGTGTCTTGGCTACTTTAAACGCCCGGTGCAGGGCATCCCAATCCTCGTCCCGGCCATTGGCCGCGACCACGTTAACAATCGGGGAAAAGAGATCCGGCGAAACGGCATTCTCCCCCTTAAGAATTCCGGGGAATCGCACTTTCGCCTCTTGAATCACGGCGGGATCCGCCCCGGCTATTCCCAGAAGTTGCACCATCGAAGCCCTCAGTCGGCCAAGGCGCACATCCTCTCCTGGATGCGGCGCCCATCCAAGCTCGTCAAGAACCGGGCGACCAATGTGGCGGATGAATTCCTCCACCGCCGGCTTGGTCTCCTCGTCAGCAATACGCCACAAGAGATTAACGTGGGAAATCACTGCGCCCCAGACGTCGGGATCTCTCTCCACCCGCAAGGCTCGCCACAACTGGACCACCTGGGATAATGCCACCGTACCGGCCAGAAGCCCGGCCCAGGCATCGTCCACCATTTGATAGCGCTCAATGGGGGTCATGTCTGGCAAAGCACCCACGAGTTTCTCCCACAACCGGTTGTCATAGGCGGAGCGATAGAATCCCCATCCGCCCT
>JAKADW010000215.1 GCA_021820165.1 Bacillota bacterium | reverse complement strand
CCAATCAATCGACCGATCCATTCTTCCCCCTGCATCAAGCCTTTATTAGGGTGTCCTCTGTCAACTCTTCTGGAATCGATACCATATTGTCCCTCATGATTATTATTGTAAAACAGTATAACGCACCGAGCTCACGAATTTCTATTTAAGTAAACGTTGTCACCGTTTAGCATGACCCTCCCACAGGCTGAGCCATGCCTACGATGGGACATTGCCTCGGTCGAAGCGTCATTGCCCCCACCGTCTGTTCCTGTACTGATGGATACTTTCAGGAAGCCGGATGAACTACGGGCAGGAATCCCTTCTTCTCTGCCGAACTTTTCAGAGTCGATATCTCTCACACGCTAACGATTGGATAGGAGAAAGGACTTTTTCTCATGCAAGATGCCAATAACGCATTAACCACCCCCGTTGAGCCACTCATCCCCTATAAACGCCTCACCTGGTGGGTACTGGCTCTGCCCGCCCTCTTAATCGTCTCGCTCGCCGTCCACAATTTCTATCTCCTGCTTTTAAGTCACGTCATGGCCGGCTCTCTTTGGACCGGGGCCGATATCTTTTTAGGCTTCATCTTAGGGCCCGTCTGGAAACATCTTGAGCCCCACCAGCGTCAAGCGGTGCAACGTCGACTGGTGCCCAACACCTTCCTCTACATGCCGGTCTTGGCTATTACAACCGGCACGGCCGGGTGGTATGTTGCTCATCATAACGGCTTCACCAGCGTTCATAGTCCCATCTTCCCTTGGGTAGTCACGGCAGGCGTCGTGGTGATCATCCTGTCGGTGGTCGGTCTTGGCATTCTCCTGCCCACTAACCTCAAGGTCTTAAACGAAGTTCGTAAGCCCAACCCGGACCCTGAACTCATGAAGCGCTGGACGTTCCGCACCCGTCGACTCGCCGCCATTCAAGGCCTCTTTCAGGTAATCATTATGATTGTCATGGCGTACCTCGCCATCGCTCCTTAGTGTGCGGCAGGATTCTCCCGTCTCGTCGCGAATATCTACGGGTCTTTGGGAAAGCCTTGGAGACGACAACCTAATGTGGAGGAATGTGTGTGTCAACACCCCAATTTCGCTTTACCGTCGATTGCCGGGAACCCGGTTCGCACATCTATCACATGACCTTGGAGGCGTCCGATCTCTCCGCGGGACGCCATACGCTCACCCTTCCGGTATGGACACCGGGGGCCTACGAGGTGCAGGATTTCGCGCGGCATGTCTTTGACGTCGAAGTCCAGGTATCGGGCAAGCCGGTCGAAGTCTATCATCTCTCGAAGAATCAATGGGGATTCGATACCTATGGGGACGCGAGCGACGCCCGCGTGACCTACAAAGTCTATGCCCTTGAACTTGGCGTGGATACCAGCCACTTGGATCAGTCCCATGCCTACTTCAATGGCGCGCAGCTTTTCTTTTTGGTGGATGACTGCAAAGACGAACCCTTGGACGTGGTCATCCAGGCCCCGCCGAATTGGCGCGTCTCTACCGGGCTCGATTCGGTGGATCACGACCCCTATCACTTCCGGGCCAAAAATTACGACATTCTCATCGACTCACCGGCCGAGATTGGCACCCATCGCATTTTGACCTTTACGGTGGACGACAAACCGCACGTTCTCGCTATTTGGGGCCATGGGAATGAGGATGAGGGAAAGCTATTGGACGACGTCAAAGCCATCGTCACGGCCCAACGAGATCTCTTCGGCGGCCTCCCCTATGACCACTACACCTTCATTCTGCATCTCTCCGACCGGGGCACGGGAGGACTCGAACATCTCAACTCCACCACCTGCGGCACCGGCCGGTTTGCCTATCGCCCCCGGAAAAAATACCGGCATGTCTTGCAACTTATCTCCCATGAATTTTTCCACCTCTGGAACGTCAAGCGCATTCATCCGGAGATGCTGGGGCCCTTTGACTACAATCGTGAAGTCTATACGCGGCTCCTTTGGGCGATGGAAGGCTTTACCGATTACTTTGCCACGCTCGCACTTCGCTACGCCCGCCTGTTCACCCCTGACGACTACCTAAAAAATCTAGCGGACAACATTAAGGCCTATGAAAAGAAGCCTGGCCGCTTCGTCCAAAGTCTTGCCGAGTCGAGTTTCGACACCTGGATTAAACTCTACAAGCCCGATGCCGACTCGCCCAACCGGACCATCTCGTACTATCTGAAGGGCGACCTCGTGGGCACCTGCCTCGACTTGGAAATTCGCCGCCGGACCCAATTGCGCTATGGTCTCGATGAGGTACTCCGCCGCCTGTACGATCGATATGGTGCCCACGGCATCGGGTTCCCGGAATCCGTCTATCAGGAGACGGTGGAAGAGGTCGTCGGAGAGTCCATGGAGGACTTCTTCAGCCAATATATTAATGGCACCGATCTCGTCCCCTTCGAACAGTTTCTGGGCTATGCCGGGCTAACGTTGCAACGAACCTACAAAAACCCTGATCAGGAGGACGAGGACTCTAAAGAGGACAAAAAGAATGCGCCTCCGCTGGCCTGGCTTGGGGTGGATGCGGGGCCAAGCGACGCCAAAGAGCTGGTCGTCAAGGTCTCTTACAGCGACGGTCCGGCCGCAGCCGTGCTGAACCCCGGCGACCACATCCTGGCCATAAACGGCTATCAGGTAAAAACGGAGGCCGAACTGAAAGATCGCATTACCGTCGATCACGCCGTTGGCGACACCGTCGAGGTGAGCGTGTTTCGCCGCGGTCATTTAGAGACGGTATCCTGGGTGCTGGGGACGGCTCCGCCCGATGAGGTCAAAATTGTTCCCCAAGAAACCCCCTCCAAGGAACAGCAAGCACTCTATCAGAACTGGCTTAAAACCGATTGGCCGGACGCTAAAAAAACGTCGTCCTAAGGACAGAGATCGATCCAAAAAAGACGCGGGTCCATGCCCGCGTCTTTTTCTTGATGAATGGTGCCCAACTAGCTGAGCTCTCCGACCAGGCGGGTCCCATCGGGACTACCCCATCCCGTTACCGCATCCCAGCCGGGAGTACATTGATATCCGTCGACCCCGTCATAGCTGTTATTCCCACGAGTAATGTCGTGAAAGACAGACGTCCCGCCAAGATTATAGAGGTCGGGGTTGGCAAAGCCCAAGGGCCCCTTCTTGTTCAAGACGCGGGCCTGATTGATCCGGGCTCCCAAGGCCGCCCAAAGAGGACAAGCCGCCGAGGTGCCGCCAATCACCGTCGCGGCCCCCTGGAACACAACAGCGTAGCCCGTGTCCGGATCGGCATTAGCCGCCACATCGGGAACTCCGCGGCCCGCCTTGTCGCCCGCTTTAACAGGAAGGGATAGCCCCGACTGATACGAGGGGACCGCAAATACCTGACTAATGCCCCCCCCTGACGCCCCATTATTATTGGTGTCAGTCCATCCCGTTTCTTGCACAATGCTGCCCCCGGGACCTAGCACCAGATGCGTCCCCCCCACGGCGACCGCGTGAGGGCAATTGGCGGGCCCGTCAACATGGGGAATGGGCCATCCGAGCCCATGAAGACCATAAGCACCTTGGTCCCCCGAAGCGACGAAAGTGGTGACCCCAAGCAACGCCCCTTCTTGCATGGCCGCATCCCAAGCCTTCATCTCCGATACCGGAAACCGACTTTCCCCGTCTCCATAACTAATCGACAGCACCGACGGCTTATGGGCGGTATCGTGATTGGCGTAGTCCAATGCCTTCAAGACCGACATACCGAACGACTGATCGCTCGTGCCGCTGGACGCTTCGTAGACCACCAATCGGGCTCCTGGGGCCATCGCGCCCGCCCACTCCACGTCGAGCGTCGCTTCCATGTCGTAACTATTGACCCCTCCATCATTAGGGGTGCCATCTACCGACACGAAGTCCAACTGGGGTGCCGGAACATTCATCGATTGCCAGAAGCTCTGCACATCGTGAGCACTGTAGCCATTGGAGAACTCCAGAAGACCGATGGTCTGGCCCGTTCCATCAAATTGATGCGGGAAGCGATAGGCGGCCTTTAAATCAGCAGGAAAAAAGCCCTGCCCGCCGTTCGCCAGCTGCTCCGTATCCTTCGGCGTCCGAAAGTGTGGCTCGAGCACGACCACATTTTCCAACCCCACAATGCCGGCAATCCAGGGCACAGCCCAGTTAGGCACGTTGGGTTCGCGGCTCGGGCGAAAAAGACGGCGCCCATTCTCCTGAAGAAATTCGAACCCCATATCGAAGGTCCGGGCTGCGTCTTCGAACGTTCCCTCCACCCACCATATGAACGGACTCTCACGGACGATGGTCAATCCCGCCTGCGTAAGCCATCCC
>JAKADW010000214.1 GCA_021820165.1 Bacillota bacterium | reverse complement strand
CGACACCGCCCATCCGCCGCGTCGCCATCACCGTGACATAAGCCCCGGCAAGACCAAAAGACGCGAAAGTGCCCCCGGCAAGACCGGCGCCAATCAAGCTGGTCGCAATACCACCAATAATGCCTGCTCCAAAAAAGATGACTAAATACTGCCACCAGCGGGTCAGCCCTTCGATCTGTGAGCCGATAATCCAGAGGAAAAACCCAGCAAACAGGAGACCTAGAAAGCTTCCTGGGGACAATGCCGATATGAACAGGGAGACGACAATGCCGCCGGGAAAGCTCGTTAAGAGCCCAAGAACCGAAGGAACGAAACGTTCCACCAAAAACGCCAGCACCATCAGACCGATGAGGATTTTCGTCACCAACATATCCTCACCAAAAAAGCGCCGTTGACGCCGATCTCGCCTTAGCATTTGCCGACGTTGGGCCTGCCAATACTTTCGGGTTTCCCGGTCCATTGTGACCTCCTCAACCTTTAGCATTATAGAATGACTTTACCACGGATATCTTCAGAAACGAGGCGCCATAAATGAAAGGCCGCCCGAAGGGCGACCCATCCGTTTTAATTTTCGGCGCTGGGGCGACTTCCCACAAGCTTCCACGCTGCTGGGAAGAGGCCGCCGGCAATGAGAAGCTTTAACCCATCGCCCGCGATGAAGGGCAAAAAGCCCAAAGGAATCGCGTGGGACATTCCGACGTAAAGTCCTAACCAGGGCACAGCAATGGCATAAAGCACCGCCTCAGCGAGCACCATGGCAGCAATGGACTTCAACAGCGTTCGGTCCCATCCCCGCTCAGCGAGCCGTCCCACGACGAAAGCCATCACCACAAAGCCGACCAAATAGCCCCCTGTCGCCCCGAATGAGGCCAACCCGCTAGCATGACTGGCGAAGACCGGAAGTCCTACGGCTCCTTCCAAGAGATACAACAACATACTCAGTCCACCCAACCAACCACCCAACGCCCCGCCGACCAAGAGCACGGCGAGAGTCTGCCCAGTCACCGGCACTGGGGTAAATGGGAGTCTAATACTCACTTGAGCGAGCAGTGCTACCAAAGCGCTACCAGCGACCACCAGCGCCAATTGCCCGGCCCAGTGCTTCTTCAACGGGGTTAATCCCGCAAGGGCCAACAGCCGACGTTCATTATATGCCGCAATCATCCGGAGACCTCCTACCTCGCATCGATGTTATGCCTATCGAAAATGGCAATCGTAGGATAATATGAGCGCGGGCATGTGACAAGACGCGGTTTTAATTCCTGCCCCCGAGTGGCACAATGTCCCCATGATCGATGTGATTGTAATTGGCGGGGGACCTGCGGGACTCATGGCCTCGATTGCCGCCCAAAGTCAAGGCGCAAAGACGCTCCTCATCGAAAAGGGACATAAGCTGGGCCGAAAGCTCGGCATCTCGGGCGGCGGGCGGTGCAACGTCACCAATGCCAAGCCATTAGAGGCCTTGATGGCCAATATCCCCGGAAACGCTCGATTTCTCTACTCAGCGCTCACACAGTTTTCGAATCAGGACGTGCGAGCCTTCTTTGAGGCCCTGGGCATTCGTTTAAAAGAAGAGGATCGCGGGCGGGTGTTCCCCGTCACGGATAAGGCTTCGACGGTGGTTAACGCCCTCGTGAGCGCAGTCTACCGGCTGGGCGTGGAGGTGTGGCAAGATACTCCTGTGCGCCGCTTATGCGCCGAATCGGGGCGGATTAGCGGCGTGGAGCTCACTGACAGCCAAATTATTGAAGCTCGTGCCGTCGTCGTGGCGACGGGCGGGGCGAGCGTCCCGCAGACCGGCAGCACCGGCGACGCCTATCCTTGGGCCCGCGAATTAGGTCACACGATCGTGGACCCCTACCCAACCGAAGTACCCCTGACAAGCTCGGCCCCCTTTATTCAAGAGCGACGCCTTCAAGGGTTGTCGCTTTACAACGTTGTCGTGACGTTGGTGAACAGTCGCGGAAAGCGGCTGACACGTGAAGAGGGCGACTTGATGTTCAGCCATTTTGGTCTCACCGGTCCCGTTGCTCTGCGCCTAAGTCATTACGTGTCGACGGCTCTACTGAAAAATCCCTCGGAGTCCCTGACCGCATACATAGACGCACGACCGGACATTTCCGGCCAGGAACTTCTTGCCCGTTTGAAAACAGCACGCGGCGACGGACGGAAGGAATTAAAAACGCGCTTGGCCGACTGGGCGCCCGAGCGCTTTACCGAAGAGCTTCTCTGCCTCGAGAATCTTGACCCCCACCTGCCCCTCTCCAGTGTTGGCAACCGCTCGCTGGAGTCTTTGGTGGGTCGTTTAAAGGCCTTCCCGGTACCCATTAGCGGTACTCTCCCTCTGGCCCGGGCCACCGTCACCGGTGGCGGTGTCTCCGTGAAAGACATTTCGCCCAGCACCATGGCATCCAAGCACTGCGAAGGTCTATTTTTCGCCGGCGAAGTCATGGATGTCCATGCCCATACGGGGGGATACAACATTACCGTAGCGTTTTCCACAGGGCACCTAGCCGGTGAGTCCGCCGCTCAATATTGCCGTGAACGGGAACACGCCATAGAGGCCCCTTAAATCGCTTCGGCCTCCATGGCCTCTTGGATGACTCTGGAGAACCTGGAACCTCCAAGAATGGTCACGGGAGGGAATCGCCCACCAGATCAACATCCAAGAAAATTCACAAGTCCCCCATCTTCCCCCACGGGATCCCGCTCTCTCACTCAGGGATCGGTCCCCAATCAAGATGCCTCAGCAGAAACAAGACGCCGCCCCCAATTATTGAACGCCCCCATGTGTCCAGACTGAGACTCCCCATAGTAGGGTCGGTAGCCGAAGTCGGGAATCCATCCCTTCGGACCCGCGTGGCAGGAGGTCATCAATTCGTCGGCGAATAGAAAGGCCGGGCCTGCAACTTAATGAGGGCATCCGATTTTTTGTGGTTTGCCCCTATTTCTTATCGCCCTGCAGGAAATCTTCTAAAAGGGAGGGTGTTGGGGTCATGGAGAAGGCTCGGGCGGCATGAATACCTATCGTGATCGGGCCCTCGAGAAATTACGCTTGGCCGATGTATTCCCCGAATGGCGCGTTAGAGAGCAGACGCTCCTTCCACCTCATCATCCTGGGCAGGCGAGCTACGTATGGAAGGTATCCACCGTCAAAGGGCCCGCCATTGTGCGCGCCCCCCGGTTTACGTATCCGCCCGACGAGGACTTTTGGCAAGGTGCGCTGCGTCTCTTCGACGTCAGCACCGTCCGGGGAGAGCGCCTCACCACGATAAATCCTTGGCTTTCAGCCCGGATTCCTTTCACTGTTCCCAGCGTTCTGGCCACCGCCCGCTTCCAGGCACGATCCTTCGTGCTAGAGAATTGGCTTCCTGGCGCCACCCTCCACGCCTTTGACAGTCTTAGCAACCGAGCTATGGAGGCCCTTGGCACCATGGTGGCGCAGCTCCACCAAGAGCGTTCGACCGTATTTGGGGCGAATCCAGCCGATCCTTGGCAGGGATTCCCCATGGCCACCTTCCCGAGCCGCCTGGAGGCGACGCTACGCTATCTTCTCCGTCGATATTACCGACGCGACTTGAAGGCTTGGCGGCATTTGCGCCTCGCCCTGGCCGATCTTGCCCATCTACGATTCGAGGCCGCTGTCCCTCTATTGCTGGATATGGAACCTTCCCAATTTCTCACCCATGCGGGTGAGATTACGGCCCTCGTGGACACCGAACTCTATGTCCGCGGTCCCGCCGAACTCGAACTTGCGGGCCTCGAACTCTTGCTCACGTCCACCACCGCTAAGCCATTTTGCCGGGGCTACCGACGCATTGAGCCACTACCAATCCTTTCGCCATCCCGGCGCCTGTTTCGCGTCCTCTTGCGTCTTTTGTCTTTTCAAGGGCCGGTCGATTGGGATGATTGGATGGAAAAACCCACGTTCTTCGCCTGACGGCAGGAAACCCGTCTTCTTTCCCGAACTTACCGAAATATGCACAATGAGGTAGGAGGGGATATGGATGTGGGTCATCGCTCACCGGGGAGGCTCCCAGTTGTACCCAGAAAATACTTTGACGGCCTTTCGCCAGGCTGAAGCGCTGGGTGTTGACATGATAGAGTGTGATGTCCACGTGAGCCGAGACGGCGAACTCATGGTCATCCACGACAGCACGTTGGATCGAACGGGCGGTCAGTCCGTTCGTGTCGCCGATTTGACGGCTCAGGAGTTGGCGCAAGTCGATGTCGGTCAAGGGCAAGGGGTCCCCACCTTACGGGAGATTTTAAGCACCCTCCATATTCCCGTGGCGGTGGAA
>JAKADW010000213.1 GCA_021820165.1 Bacillota bacterium | reverse complement strand
AACACGGTCAAGAGCGGGTATACCTCCGGGGATTCCGGAATGAGGCTCACGACCCCGGGTTGTTGGATTAAGTCTTTCCCCTTCCATTGGATACGACCGGTATCCGGTCGTAGCATGCCCGCTAAGCAGGAAATGGTGGTGGTCTTACCGGCCCCATTAGGACCGACCAGCCCTAGAATCCGGCCCGGGCCAGTCTCAAAGCTGAGCGGTTCTAAGACGACATTGGCTCCATAGTGCTTTGAAAGTTGTTCAACGCTTAACATGACAGGTCTCCTTTTATTCTTGCCCGGCGATTCGGGAATGAGAAATGGCCCAGGTTAGTCGGCTCAAGGTGAGTCGGTTAATCAGCCATGATTCTAACACGGCGGTCCCGAGCGTCACCGGAATCCCCCAGGGGAAGGGGACCGTGGCGATACCCAAAAGGGGGATGGCAGCAGCCATGAGCCCGCCTATCACGGATACCGCCCGGCCAACCGTGTAACGAAGATTACTTTCCGGGAAAAGGCTCCACAGAAAGAGGCGCCAGGAGGCCATCACGATTTGAAACGCGATAATCCAGGTGTAACCGATAGCAGTCAAAGGGGCATCTAATCCGGATGCGGCAGCGACTGTCCATAGCAACAGGTATAACCCTAGCCAAGCAGCTAGGGTTGGAATCTCTTCGGCCCAAAGTAAGCCAACGGTTCTGGGGACACCTACCAACAAGGGCTGGGTCATCATTAAAGGACCCGTGGCCAGTCCGAACATGCTGATATAGCTCAAAAAAGTCAAGGCAAAAATGGGGGCAGAAGGGCCCGTGCGGGCGACCAACAGGCCTCCACCTAGCGCACTCAGGCCAAGTAATACGGGGATCCAGCGTGAGCGTAGGCCACGGACCGCCATCACCAGTTTAGCTTCCGTCAAGGCAATGTATCCCTGACCCCAAAATCGGTGGGTGGTCCTGACCCGGGACCGGCCACTGCGCTGCATTCGATCCAGAGCGCGAGCACGCGAAACTTCACTCATTTGAGACTCACCGCGGCGAGCTTGCCGGGTTAAGGCCAGAAGCCGCACCCGACCGATGTCGATGTCTTGGAGCGCCGGCGCCGTAACCAAGGTCAAAATCGCTAGGATGATGACCAGAACGGCCCATAGCCCTGTTGCCATCCCAAATTTCATCCCTTCAAGAATGACCGTGCCAAGCCATCCTAAACGCACCAATGGGATAAGGTGCGGCAACGATACACGATTCGTCTTCAGGAAAGGCCACAGCGCGTAGCCGAGATAGAACACGGCCCCGGCCCTACCGAACCAGGAGGTAGGGACCCGATACTGGCCTAGGCGGTACGAAAGGATGCCTACCTCAGTCAGCAAAATCATGTAAAGCACCGCGAAAATAAGAAGGAGGCCAGATTGCTCCAATGGGATCGGTAAGAACGTAACCATGTACAAAAAGCCGATAAATGTGCGGAAATAGGTGACCAGGGTCAGCCAGTGACGGCGCAGCATGAGTTGCCAGGGTGCCACCGAAGCCGGCAAAATAAATACCGCATCGGCCGGTTCCGCCATATAAAGAGGCTCGGCGGGAATGCTGAATCGGATCAAGAGGCCGAGGCCTAAAAGCACGGCGAGACTCCTTACGAGGAGATCAAATACATAGGGCGCCAAGTAGTTCGTGTGCGGATGGGGTATCTCAACCCGGATTAGTAAAAAAACCAGAGGCGCCAGGATCAAGAGTCGCCGGGGCTCGCGAAGCATTCGCTTGAACCCGTTGATGAATTCGCGTCGTTCTAAATAAATTAAACCGTTCACGTAGTGGTCCTTTCCATTGGCCAATGCCGAGATATATGGAGTGAGTTTTCAATTAATTGAATCCCGTGAGAATTGCCTAGCTACAATGGGGTGCACTGGAGTACGATGAAAATGGATCCGGGGCGGCGCCAAATATTTTAAAGCCGATCGCATTGTATCAGGATTAACTGTGGGGAGGAAAGCGCATGAACATTCATGAATTGTTCTCACTGGAAGGTAAAACCGCCATCGTAACCGGGGCTGGGAGAGGTCTCGGACGCTATATGGCCATTGCGCTGGCCGAAGCGGGGGCCCACGTCATGCTGGGTGGGCGACATCTTGATGCTTTAGAGGAAACAGCCTCGATCATAAGAGCTTTGGGTATCGAGGCCGTTGCGATGACGTTAGATGTGACGAATCCCGACAGCGTGAATCAATTTGTGAAGGCAGCAGGGGACAATTTTGGGGGTATCGATATTTTGGTCAACAACAGTGGGACCAGTTGGGGCGACGCGCCCGAGGATATCCCCCTGCACGCTTGGGAAAAAGTGTTTGCCGTCAACGTGACCGGGACCTTTCTGATGGCGCAAGCCGTGGGCCGATTGATGTTGGCAGCCGGCCACGGCAAAATCATTAACGTGGCCTCGGTGGCCGGACTGGGCGGCATCGATCCTCGGATGATGGACGCGTTGGCCTATAACAGCAGTAAAGGCGCCGTGATTACCATGACGCGAGATCTGGCTAAAAAATGGGGGCCTCGGGGGATCCAGGTCAATGCGATTGCGCCGGGTTGGTTTCCAACCAAAATGTCTCAAGGCTTGCTGGCGCAGCGAGGTCAGGAAATTCTCGAGGCGACACCGCTTAGACGTTTTGGCACCGACAATGATCTTAAGGGGATCGTGGTGCTCTTAGCTTCTCACGCCTCGGATTTCATGGCTGGGGCGATCGTGGTGGTAGATGGAGGCACTTCAGCCTAATGCGCATACCGCAATAGATGAGTCATCAATCCAAAGAGAGAGGGTAAAGAATCTATGGACTTTGCTTTAAGCACCGAAGAACGCATGATTCGAGACACCGTGAGAACGTTCATCAATAAAGAGGTCATCCCGCTGGAACCGGAGGTTTTGAAAAATGAGCGGGAGGGGCGTCCGGGTCTCTCCGCAACGACCCTGGCAGCGTTGCAGGACAAAGCCCGTGCTATTGGGTTCTGGGGCATCAATACCCCAGAGCAATACGGAGGGGCTGCATTAGGTTCTCTGGCACTGGCATTAACTTACGTGGAAACAGGGAGAAGCTTTGTGCCGTTTCGGTTTGGTGGGTCGGCAGACAACATTCTTTATGCGGCCAACGCGGAGCAAAAAGAGCGCTATCTCTTACCCACCATCGAAGGCACTCGCCGCTCCTGTTTTGCATTGACCGAGCCCGGCGCGGGGTCTGACGCCGGCAATATTCGCATGACCGCGCGGCGTGATGGCCAGAACTGGATCTTAAATGGGGAGAAGATTTTCATTACCAATGGCAACGAAGCGGATTTTGCCATGGTGTTTGCGGTGACCGATCCCACCAAAGGGGCGCACGGTGGGGTGACCTGTTTTCTTGTGGATCGCGAGATGGGTTGGTGTTCTACCCCAATCCCCACCATGGGCGAATGGAGTCCCGGGGCGCTGGTGTTTGATGAGGTACGGGTGCCCCATGCCAATATCCTAGGGGAAGAAGGTCACGGTTTTGATTTGGCCATGCGCTGGATTGGCGCGGCGCGATGGGGAATTCCGGCGCGGGCCATTGGAGCCGCCGAAAGGCTTCTTAGCATGGCCATCGACCATGCTAAGTCTCGCTATACCTTCGGGGAACCCTTGGCATCACGCCAGGCTATACAATGGATGATTGCCGACTCGGCCGTCGAGATCGAGGCAACCAAATGGATGACCTACCATGCGGCGTGGCTGGATGATCAGGGGCGAGACAATCGGCATCAATCCTCGATGGTTAAACTCTATGGCGCCAATATGGCCAATCAGGTGGTGGACCGCGTGTTACAAATTCATGGCGGCATGGGCTATACCAAAGATCTTCCGATCGAACGGTGGTATCGCGAGGTGCGACTCTTCCGCATTTTTGATGGCACCGATGAAATTCAACGCTACATTATTGCGCGTAATCTGCTTAAGGGCCACGTGCGACTAGGGGAAGATTAGGCTGACCCGTGAAGTGGACCTTGGAAGGTGGGAGGGGCCATGCCCACTTTGGATACCCGCCCGATGAGCGACAGAGAGTTCTATTGGGCGAGCACGTACCGGCACGTTCGATAAGCCATGAAAGGTGGTAGTAACGATGAAAGAAATTCCTCGGTTACCGGATCCTGGTTCTAGTATGACGGATTCTGCGAAAACGGGATCCCCAGGAGTTCAGTCTATCATTAAAGAACAATCCACCCCGCCGATGTCCCCCCGCATTGGGGCATTGGGTCGCGATTGGATGGATGACGTGGTTCGAGAGCAAGAGGGACTCGGCACTTTCACCGACTTGCCGGGGAAAGGCAAACCCT
>JAKADW010000212.1 GCA_021820165.1 Bacillota bacterium | reverse complement strand
GGGGGGAGAAAGGGGCCGGAGCGGTGAAGGACCACATCTGGCAACGCGTCATGGAAATTGGCAACTATATTCTGAAGAGTGGGGCAACGGTGCGGGATACCGCCAAGGTATTCGGGGTTTCAAAGAGCACCGTGCACAAGGATGTTACCGAACGCCTGCCGAAGGTCAACGCTCATCTCGCCAATGAAGTTAAGAAAGTGTTGGAGGTAAACAAGGCGGAGAGGCACCTTCGCGGCGGCGAAGCGACACGGCAGAAGTTTCGGACTCAAAATCCATTGTAGCTCCCAAGACGCTTTGCCCGGCCTGCCGGGGGCAGAGGCGCCCCCGGCGCGCATCCCATTCCACCGGATAAATTCCTCGGTTTGACACTTTTGCACCTCTGGCATATAATTCTCTCGACAATTTAAGGACATTCTCTTATCAAGAGTGGTGGAGGGACAGGCCCGATGAAGCCCGGCAACCAGGCGAAGCCCCGGTGCCAACCCCGACCGATATTTCGGAGGGATGAGAGATATTAGAGGATACCCTCTTCTCTCAGTGGAAGGGGATTTTTTATTGGGAGGCGCAAAATTGGGGCGTAATTTCTTGTTTACGTCGGAGTCGGTGACCGAAGGCCACCCCGACAAAGTGGCAGACCAAATTTCTGACGCTATTTTGGATAACATTCTGGCCCACGACCGGGATGCGCGAGTGGCCGCCGAGACGGTAGTGACGACGGGCTTAGCCCTGGTGGTGGGGGAGATCTCCACCGACTGTTATGTGGACATCCCTAAGGTGGTGCGGGAGACGATTCGCTCCATCGGATATACCCGCGCGAAGATGGGATTCGACGCCGATACCGTGGCGGTGCTGACTTCGATTGACGAGCAATCGCCCGACATTGCTCAAGGCGTCAATGAAGCCTTGGAATCACGCGTGGGACCGAGCGACCCTCGGGAGAAAATCGGCGCAGGCGACCAAGGCATGGTATTCGGTTATGCGTGCCGGGAAACTCCAGAACTGATGCCGCTTCCCATTTCGTTGGCGCACCGTTTGTCCCGTCGGCTGGCGGTCGTAAGGAGGGATGGGATCCTGCCCTTCTTGTGGCCGGACGGGAAGACTCAGGTGACGGTGCGTTACGAAAACGATCGTCCTGTGGCTCTGGACACGGTGTTAATTTCTACTCAGCATAATCCCGACGTAACCTCCGAGGCGCTTCGCGACGGCGTGATTGAGACCGTGCTCATCCCGGTGCTTGGCGATCAATGGCTCACCAAGGAAACCCGCATTTTGGTCAATCCGACTGGGCGCTTCGTAGTGGGCGGACCCCACGGAGACTCCGGTCTCACGGGACGGAAAATTATTGTGGACACCTATGGCGGTTCTGCCCGCCACGGAGGCGGGGCTTTTTCAGGCAAGGATCCGACCAAGGTTGACCGCTCGGCGTCCTACGCTGCCCGGTGGGTGGCTAAAAATCTGGTGGCAGCGGGGCTCTGCGATCGGGCAGAAATTCAAATTGCCTATGCCATTGGGGTGGCGCGACCGATTTCGGTCATGGTCGATTCTTTTGGGACCGGGAAAATCCCGGACGACAAACTGGCCGACTTGGTGCGTCAGGTGTTTGATTTACGGCCCTTGGCCATCATCGAGGAGTTAGATCTGAAACGGCCCATTTATCGTGATACGGCCGCCTATGGCCATTTCGGCCGAACCGATGTGGATCTTCCCTGGGAAGCGTTGAATCGCGTGGAGGAATTAAAGCAGCGCGCCCAATTGGCGAAGGCGTAACGGTCCCAGGTATGTTCTCGCGTCCGGTGCGTATATATCGGACAGGGGGCGAGAATTTTGACCTGGTGGGGCGCGTTGGGTTTGGCACTGGCGCTATATGGCGTCGTGGTGCTTTTAGAGTGGGTTTACGACCAAATCGTCGGAAGCCATGTGCCTTCCATGCCGGCTGCG
Organism: Bacillota bacterium; assembly: GCA_021820165.1. Next base: position 2,380 of record JAKADW010000212.1, on the reverse strand, counting down.
AGCTTGGTGGTGCGCGTTGCCAACCAGGAGAGTCATGTCGAGCAAACGCTCAGGGATCTGGAGAGTCTCTTTAATCAGAGTGGAACCGAGGGGCGTTTGGAAGTGCTCCTTTGGACCGAGGGGTCATCGGACCAAACGGAAGCCATTTTAGACCGCTTGACCCGACGGACGGGATTTAAATGGATTGAGGCCAGCAATGCCGATGGGGTGTTGAGTGCGTGCCAGCATCCCTTCGTCATCTGGTTGGATGTATCCGATCCGCGCCGCGCTCATGATCTTTTGGGAGGGCTTCGCCGTATGCTTCAGACAAAATAGCGGCTGAAAAGCAGGAAATCGTCGGTTTGTCCCGAATTCTGATATGCCGGGGTTCGGGTTTTTGCGATCTGGACACCACTTCTCCCGGCCAGGGGGCGCGCGATGGTCCGTCCACATCCCCGTCTTGCCCAGAACTTTTTGTGGTCTTTGACGGCGTTTACGATCGTGCTCTGGTGGACTGAGCCGAAACTCCATTGGCTCCATATTGCTCATCCGCTGACGATGGCGGTGGGCATAGTGATTGTTGTGATTTCGGAGTCTTGGCCGTTGGAGGCAGCCCGGGGAAGTACCATCAGCCTAGCGAGTGCGGGATATCTCGCCGTATTTTTAGTGGCGGGTCCCGTCGAGGTATTCTGGACGATTTTAATTGGTCGGGCGGTCAGTTGGATTCGGGACTTCCGTGGGATTACCACCATCGCCTCCACTGCCCTCATGCTTCTCTCACTTGACGCCGCTCAAGCGGTGGTGCGGCTGACACACCGCCCATGGTTTGAAGCGCTCCTCTTTGCCGCCACTTTTCTCGTGCTGAATCACCTCTTGGTCAACGTCTATTACTTTCTTCGCGATGGTTATCAACGTCGCCAGGAGATTCTTGAAGCGCTCTTTTGGGACAGCCTCGCTTGGGTGATTAGCCTTCCTTTGGTGGCCATCTTTGTCCTGTTGGACCGCGCCTATCCTCATCGCGTGGTCATCGGCCTATTAGGGTTGTTGCCTTATGTGACCGTGACGCTCTTGTTAAGCTTCTATTACCAAACCCGGATCTCCCACCGTATGAACGCGCTCACGGCCGATGCGTCTGAAATGATTACCTCGGCCATGACGAAGGACGAACTGGTTCGGGCGATACATCGGGGAATGGAAGAGGCCATCGGCTTTGAAGTCTTTGTGATGTATCTACAGGATCCGAACAGTGGACACCTGAGACGAGCGTCTGTGTCCTACCCCATTGACGACGTCCCATATCCTGACGTGTTCTTGCGCGGCGGGGAGAGCCTGACGGATTGGGCCCTTTCCACCCGTACGGCAGAATTTATCCGAGACGCCCGCGAGCATCCGAGCGCCAACCCTGATCCCAAGGATACTCATCCGGTCGTTTCAGGATTCGTGCTGCCGCTGCGAACGGACCAGAAGATTTGGGGATTCATTGTGATGGGCTACAGTGTGCCCAATCGGTATGACCGGCGCGATTTTGAAATGGCCAAAGTACTGGCCGGTCATGCGGCCATGGCCTACCGCAAATGGCTCTTACAGGAAGAGGCGCTTTTGGCTTCGCGACGCGATCCTGTTCTTCCTGGGGTCCATAATTTCCGGTATTTTCACCAGCTATTGACTGAACGCCTACAGACGGGGGATCAAAGGGCGCTAACGCTGGCCTTTTTAGACATGGACAACTTCAAGGCTGTCAATGACCGTTACGGACATATGATGGGCGACAGGGTGCTCAGTCGGTTTGCGGAATTGGTACAGTTGGCTCTCCGTCCCCATGACTTCATGGCCCGATATGGCGGGGACGAATTTGTCGTGGTTTTGGACGGGGCTGACGGGGCGGGAGCGGCCGTGGCCCTCGACCGTATTCAGCAGAAATTTGAGACGGAGAACTGGGCAGATGTGGAAATTCCTCTGGGGGTGAGCGGGGGCTATGCGACCTATCCCGAGGATGGAAAAACGGCGGAAGAACTTTTAAATGTGGCAGATGCACGAATGTACGGGAACAAACTGGCTCGGAAGGCAAGGTTCCAGAAGCTGACATCGCCGTGATTCTCGATTCCATTTTTCTATCCCCAGCCGCGATCCTTGTCGTTGTCTTTATCAACAGACTTATCCCCACTATCCCCAAGTGAGAATGACTGTAAATCTGTGGAATTGTGGACAACAAAACGAAAAAAGCGCGGTCCAAAAGTCAAGTTTCGACAGGATATTTAAGCAGGTTGTTTAATGGTAGAGAGTATATGATCATGCGCGTTAATCAGCGTTCAACCGTAACTCACACGTAAGCCCAATACGTTTATACGAGGGGTAATGCTAATGCAGACGACATCCCGCCTCCACCCCAATATCCACAAAC
>JAKADW010000211.1 GCA_021820165.1 Bacillota bacterium | reverse complement strand
TCCGGTTCATCGCGTTAGACGGGCCTTCCACCGATTCGGTGTGGCCACGACTGCTCCCCGTGACAGTGGCGGGTGCCGCTCAGGATTTTCACCTGATTCCCTGTTATGCACCTGCAATTCGGATGCTCTCAGTGTAGCGTCTGTCGAACGTCGCCGCAAGAGTTATGAGGGGGGCACGCCAAGCGCGGGTACGGACGCACGCTCTCCCCACCGGTCAGTAAAAACGAGGTCAGTCAGGTCTAGGCGCCGTCCCCATCCCACCCGCTCGAGGACTGGGATCTGCGGAAAGTGCGCCGTGTAGCCCATCGTAAGAAGAGCCACCGGATCGATGGGGGCTGGAATGTTGAGCAACGCCCGCACCTTCTCTTTTCGATACATGCTGACCCACCCCACGGCGATACCTTCCGCGCGAGCGGCGAGCCACATGTTTTCGATGGCGCAGGCGGTCGACATCAAATCCGTTTCTGGAATAGTATTGCGTCCCAGCACATGGGGACCGCCGCGCGTGGGATCGTTGGTGACGCAGAGGGTGAGGGGTGCATCCAGAAGGCCTTCGACTTTGAGGCGAAGATAATAGTCGCGTTTCGCGTCAGGATAGTGCTCACCCGCGACAATACGCTCATGGTCAACCATTTCTTGGAGGGCCTTTCGGAGCGTTCGATCCCGAATTAGAATAAAATTCCAGGGCTGCATAAAACCGACCGATGGGCCCATGTGACCGGCTGCTAAAATGCGGGCGAGCACCGCGTCGGGCACCGGGTCCGGTAAAAAGACCCGAATATCTCGCCGCGCCTGGATCACCTTATAGACCGCATCGATTTCTTCCGGGGTAAATCCGTGGTCCGAAGGCGGACGATCTACGGAAACGGTGAGGTTGGCAGTAGCGTTCGTATGCGGGTTGCTGACGCGGGCATCCGTAAAGGTCGCGGTCTCGGCCATGACTCTCACCGATTCACGGATGAGAGGATAGGCGATGAGCGCGCCCGACGCTTCTCCGAGGCGCATGCCGAGGTCGAGCAAAGGTTCGAGATGAAGGGCTTTGAGGATCCATTGATGAGCGGGTTCGGGAGACCGGTGGCTTGCAATGAGATATGACTCGACCCCAGGATTAAGCCGGTGGGCGAGAAGCGCCGCCACGCCCGTGGCCATTCCATCCAAGACCACGGGGACTTTCTCGCTTGCCGCAGAGAGGATTGCCCCGACCAGAGCGGCGAATTCGAAACCTCCGACTTTTCGCAGAATCTCCAAAGGGTCTGACCGGTTAGGATGGTGAAATCGGACGGCTTCCTCGACGAGGCGAATTTTATGTTGGCGCGTCTCGTCATCAATGCCGGTTCCCGGTCCAACTACCTGAGCCGGCGGCCAATCCAAGAGGATGGTTGCCATCGCCGAGGCGGCGGTGGTGTTGCCGATGCCCATTTCCCCCAATAACAGCAAATCCATGCCCTCTTTGGCTGCCTTTTCCGCCTCAGACCAACCTGCCTCGAGAGCCTGGTCGAGCTCTTCTTCAGTCATGGCAGCGCTCCGGGTGAAGTTTTGGGTGCCCTCGGTTTTTTTGGCGACGACGACGGCGGGATGGCGGACTGAGCGCCGGACCCCGACGTCCACCACCCGGAGTGGAATGCCGGCACCCCGTGCCAGCACAGACGACACCGCGTTTCCCATGGCCGCATTCACCGCCATCTCTTCGGTCACTTCCCGGCCGTAGGCTGATACACCCTCTTCGGCAATACCATGGTCCGCGGCGAAGATTAGAGCCAGCGGCCGGTCGATACGGGGAATGACGTGGCCGGTGGCGGCGGCCAGCTGCTGAATGAGGTCTTCTAAGCGGCCAAGACTTCCCAACGGTTTCGTCAAGTCGTCGAGGCGGGCCTGGGCGCGGTTCCGGGCGGCGTCATCGGTGGGGGGGATTTGGGCAGCTCGGGTCTTCCACCGCTCCATTAGGCGTTCTCCCGGAAGATCCGTGCCAGCTCGCGCACGCGATCCACCAAGCGGGGACCGCACTCAAGAATCGACCCGTCGATGGCGTAGAGTTGACCGTGGCGTACGGCAGGGACCCCATGGGCCATGGACCGGTTCAAGACCGTTTCGAGTTGAAAGGGCTTGCCGCACCAGGAAAAAAGCATGATGTCCGGAGCTGCCTGAGCCCACTCCTCTTCCGTGACAACCCGGTCTTGAGCTCGGCGGCCCGAAATCGCGCGCTCGCGAAAGACATCCTCGCCCCCCGCTATCTCGATGAGATCGCTCACCCACCCTATCCCGGCGATTTGGGGGTCCATCCACTCTTCAAAGTAGACCCGCGGGCGGGCGGAAACGAGGCGACTCTCCTGGCGCACGGCGTCTACTTGGCGCTGGAGCTCCTGCACCAACTCATGGGCTCTCTGGGATTCGCCGACGACGGCGCCAATGAGCGCGATATTCTGATACAGGTCATCGAGGCGGTGGGGGTTCACATGGAGTATGGTCGCGCCCCGCTCCGCCAACGAGGCGGCAAGCTTTGACTGCACCGTTGAGGTGGCGATGACCAGGTCGGGTTGCTGAGCCAAAATTCGGTCAACGCTTCCATGTTCAAAACCGCTGACTTTAGGAATCGAAAGCGCCTGGTCGGGATAGGTGGTATAGGCGGAGATGCCGACCACCCGATCGAGGGCATTAAGGGCATCCAAGATGGCGGGCATTTCGGCCGCCAAAGAGACGATGCGGGTTGGATATGCGGACAAACCGGTCACCTCTTCTGCATGTCATTAGGGGTATGGTAGCACCCCATGCGCATTTCGGATACCCATCCTCACTGGGGCTCACTTGGTCGGTGGAGAAGTGCCGACACAGCATGGTAGAGGGCTTGATTGTCCTCGGGTCTCAGCATGGCTACGCGCCAGGTGGCGGGGTGAAGTCCCCTAAATCCGTTAGCTTCGCGCACCAAGATGCCTTGCTGACGGAGCGATTGGGCTAGCTGTTGGGCCCGGGCTACGCTGCCCCAGCGAAGCAAAAAGAAATTGACGTCCGTGAAGGTGGGAATGACAGGAAGTTCTCCTGGCCACAAGGCTTTGACCTGTTGCTGAGCAAAACCAAGCCACTGTCGGGTCATCTCGTCGAACGCCCCATCGGCTAAGGAAGCTTCTCCCGCTTCGAGAGCAAGCTGATTCACGCTCCAACCATCTTGGTGCTCGCGCATGGCGGCAATCCAATGGGGGTCTCCGGCCACGTAGCCGAGGCGGAGTCCAGGGATGGCATAAAACTTGGTCAAGGAACGGATGACCAGAAGGTGAGCGGAACTTCTGTCACCGACCAATGATGCGGCGTCGGGATCGGGAAGAAAGTCGACGAATGCCTCGTCAATGAGGACAGCGGCGTCTTTTTTGATAAGCGCTTGGATGGGAGCGTGGAGGTCGATGGCCTGATAGGCGCGGCCGCTTGGGTTGTGGGGGTTGTTGATGATGACCAAGTCGCCCGCTTCAACCTGAGACTTGAGGGTATCCCAGGGAATGTCGAAGGCCTCCGTCAACGAGAGGGGGGAAACACTTAGTCGGTGTCGCTGGGCGGCCGCCCGGTACTCGCTAAAAGCGGGATCGAGCACCCAAACATGCCGCCATTCCCGAGCTCCGATGGCCAAGTCGATAGCTTCGGAGGCGCCGTTAGTGAGCAGCAGAGATTCCAACGGTATACCGTGGCGAGTGGCGATAGTATTTCGTAAGGAAGAGGCATCGGCATCAGGATACCAGCGAATGTGGTCAACATGGCGGATAATGGCGTCTTTGACGGACTGGGGAGGACCATAGGGATTAATGCTGGCGCTGAAGTCTAAAATGGCGTCGGGCGCGACGCCTAGCGCTTGAGCCAGGCGGAAAATGCGTCCGCCGTGAGGGACCATCTTAGCCATGAATCCACCGCCCCGTGACAATCAAAAATCCGACGAGCTCCGTCGCTTCAATGAGGGCCCCGTATGTGTCGCCGGTCGAGCCGCCGAAGCGATGGTGGATCCATGCGGTGCCGGCGGTCGCCACCAAGAGCGCCGATATGAGAAGGCAGGCCATGGTGACCAGGGACGCAGTCAGTGCGACAAACGCCAAGAGGATTAGGGCCCAGAGACTCGCTAATCCGAGCGACGCGCGGGGGATACGCTTGGCGTAAAGGGCCCCTAACCCTTCATTTCGCGCGGCAGGCGAGAGAGCCATGGACCAGACGGCGACGGTGCGGCTCAGCACCGGCACGGCCACCCAGAGCGCCCAAGGTCCCGGGATATGGCGGATGGCCACATACTTTCCCAGCAGCAGAACGACGGCGGCCATCACTCCCATGGCACCGACGCGGCTATCTTTCATAATCGTTAGCGCCAGGT
>JAKADW010000210.1 GCA_021820165.1 Bacillota bacterium | reverse complement strand
TAATCGGATGAATCCGATTCAAGGGATCCAACGCATGTTCTCCCGGGACAGTCTTTGGCTCCTGGTTAAGGGGCTGCTTAAACTTGGGATCATTGGGATCGCGGCCGGGCTCGTGATTTGGCATCAAATCAAGACCTACCCGAGCCTTATTGGGCAGCCTTTAGGCGTTGCCGTACATCAGGCCTTTTTATTACTAACCGCCGTCCTGTGGCGCGCAGCGCTGGCCTATATCCTCATTGGAATGGTAGATATCGGGTACCAATACATGAAGTTTCAAAACGACCTGAAAATGACCCATCAAGAACTGCGTGACGAAATGAAGAATATGGAGGGAAACCCTCTAATCAGGGGAAAACGCCGGGAAATGGCCAAGAAAATGGCGCGTACCGGAATGCGCCAGGTCAAAGATTCTCAAGTGGTGATTACCAATCCGACACATTATGCGGTGGCCCTCAAATGGGATGATCGCGTGATGCAAGCGCCGGTTCTGGTTGCCAAGGGTACGGACGAGACCGCTTTAGCCATTCGCGAGCTTGCTTATGCGCATCAGGTGCCAATTGTGGATAATCCCCCGTTGGCGCGTTCGCTCTATCTTATTCCTTTAGGACAGGCTATTCCGGAAGAACACTATCAAGCCGTGGCAGAAATCCTATCGTTCCTCATTCGGCGACGCGGGGGGACCTCCTTATGATGCGTGCCCGTGTCATCCTCAGAGATGCTTTTGTTCCGATGGCCGCTGTGGTGGCCATCCTGATGCTGGTGGTCCCGGTGCCGCCGTGGGCCCTAGACTTCTTCTTGTTGATTAATATTGCGTTAGCGATAACGGTTTTGGTCAGTACCATGTTCATCAATCAGGTGCTTGATCTTTCGGTGTTTCCCTCGTTGCTGTTACTCACCACGTTGTTCCGCCTGGCGCTGGAAGTGACCGCCACCCGACTCATTTTGCTCCAGGCCAACCCCGGTTCCGTGATCGAAACCTTCGGCCGCCTTGTGGTGGGCAATAATGTCGTGGTGGGAATCATCATCTTTGTGATTTTGATTGTCATCCAATTCATGGTGATAACGCGCGGGGCAGAACGTGTCTCAGAAGTGGCGGCCCGCTTTACCTTGGACGCCATGCCCGGCAAGCAAATGGCGGTAGACGCCGAAATGAATGCGGGCTTGATCAAAGAGGCCGAGGCGCGCCAGCGCCGCCAAGACATCGAACGTGAGGCCGACTTTTATGGAGCCATGGATGGAGCGTCCAAATTTGTTCGTGGTGATGCGATAGCGGGGATTATCATAGTGGTGGTCAATATCGTCGGCGGCCTCATTGTGGGGCTGGCTCAGCGCCATTTGTCGATTGGCACGGCCATGAGCACCTATACCATTTTAACCGTGGGCGAGGGCTTGACCACTCAAATTCCGGCGCTGCTGCTCTCCACCGCAACCGGTATCTTGGTGACCCGGTCGGGATCCGCTGGGACCCTAAATCGAGATGTGCTGACTCAGCTTACGGCCCTCCCCCGGGTCCTCTACATCGTAGCCATCGTCCTATTCTTGTTGGCTTTTCTGGGTCTTCCCCCATTGGTGCCTTTAATGCTTGGGGGACTCACCTTTTGGGGCGGGTGGCAGGTGGAACGCCGGCAAAAGTTGCAAAAGGCCGAAGCCGCCCGAGTCCAGCAAGTCCAGACCGATGACCTCAGCAAGCGGCCTGAAGCGGCCTTGAACCTGATCGGGATGGACTCCATTGAATTAGAGGTTGGGGTCGGACTGGTGCCCCTGGTGGGAGGCCAGGCTGGTCATGACTTACGCGAGCGCATTGCCGCCTTACGGCGCCAGATTACGGCAGAATTGGGATTAGTGATTCCGCCGGTACGGGTTCGCGACAATATTGAACTATCATTAAACCAGTACCGGATCCGGATCCGGGGCGCAGAATTGGCGACCTCAGAGGTACGCCCGGATCGGTTTTTGGCGATGGGGGGACAGGAACTCGGTATCGAAACGGCGGTCCCTACCAGTGACCCGGTATTTGGGTTGCCGGCATTTTGGATTCGCGAAGATTCACGGGACCGGGCGGAATTGGCCGGGGCCACCGTGATTGATGCCGGATCGGTCATGGTGACGCATTTGGCAGAGATTGTACGTCAGCACGCCTACGAAATCATTGGACGCCAGGACGTCAAAACACTCTTGGACCACATACGGCAGACGCACCCCGTGGTGGTTCAAGAACTGGTACCGGACCTTCTTAGTCTAGGAGAAGTACAGCGGGTATTGGCCAATTTATTGCGAGAACGCGTCTCGATTCGGGACTTGCCCACCATTTTAGAGGCATTGGCGGATAAGGCCCGGACTTCTCGGGATATCGAGGTGTTAACCGAAAGCGTGCGCCAAGCCCTCGGGCGGCACATTACCAAGCCTCTCTTGCAACAAGGCACGCTGTACGCCGTCGTGTTGTCGCCGGAGGTGGAGGCAGAAATCCGCTCGTCGATTGAACAATCCGATGCAGGAAATTACTTGAACTTGGACCCCGGCACAGCGCAAGCTATTTTGACCAATCTGCGCGATGCTGTGGGGCGTATGCCACAAGGTGTGACCCCAACCGTTATTGCATCACCATTTATCCGACTCTATTTCAAACGTCTCACCGAGCGACTGCTACGAGATTTGGCGGTGGTGTCATACGCCGAACTTAGTCCCGAGATTGCTGTGAAAACCATGGGAGTGGTGCAACTATGATTGTCAAACGATACACCGGTAAAACCGCCGAAGAAGCGCTGGTCTTAGCCAAATGGGAACTAGGAGAGGAAGCCATTATTCTCTCTTCAGGTAAGGCCCGCGATCGTTGGTGGAAATTTTGGGAGACGGGCTACCAAGTGCTGGTGGCCACCGATTATCCTACGACTAAAACCAGAAAAGGGACGGACTCTCTCACGGAGACTCCGCATTCAGTGGTTCCCCAGGCGGATCTGGTATTGGGCCAAGAGGAGGCAGCGGTCACTGCGTATGCGGCGACCACCCAATTGATTGCAGAGGAACCGAGCCCCGAATTAGGGCAAGTGCTGGATCTCTTAAAAGGCTTGGATCGCCGACTCGACCGCATCGAGGGGATCCCCTCGGGTCGAGCGGAGGAGGTCTATGAATGGCTGATTCAAGAAGAAGTAGCGGAGAGCTGGGCGCGCCGCTTGGCTCACGAATTGGCCGACACCGAGGAGCCCGAGCTTGAAGAAACCTTAATAGAGACCGTGGGACGCGTGATTGGCGAGCACCTGGCACCACCGGCACCGATTTCGGTCGCGGAGCCCACGGTCGTGGTCTTGATTGGTCCCACCGGTTCCGGCAAAACCACGACCGTGGCCAAGCTGGCGGCTTACTTTCATCTGGAACAAAAGAAGTCCGTGTTGCTGATCACGACCGACACCTACCGGGTGGCTGCAGTCGAACAAATCAAAACCTATGCGGAAATCTTGGGCGTGCCGATTGAAGTGGCCATGCGTCCCCAAGACATTCCAACCATCCAACAAAAGCACCCGGCCGAGGTCGTCCTGATCGATACAGCGGGCCATAGTGTCAACCATGCGCTACATATGGCCGAGATCCAAACCATCGTGCACTATGCTAAGGCTCGGGAAATCCTCCTGACCTTGCCGGCTACTATGGGCGCCACCACCATGGTAGAGACCGCCCACCTTCTGGCTCGCGATCTGGCCGTGAAGCTTTGTATCACCAAGGTCGACGAAGCCCATCACGGAGGGGCTGTGGTGTCGGCATTACTGTCGCTAGGATGGCCTTTGGCGTATATTACCGATGGCCAAGGGGTTCCCGACGACATTCGTGTCGCGTTTCCCGATACGATAGCCCAGTGGATTGCCAAGGGGGTGTTTTAATGGCGAAGCAAGCCGATTTATTGAAGAGCTGGATTGCTGAAAAGACCGGGGAAGCCACACGCGACGTATTAAAGGGGCGAATTGACGGGGCCCGGGTGATGGCCGTGAGCTCGGGCAAAGGTGGGGTGGGGAAGTCGAATGTGACGTTGAACCTGGCCATGGCTTTGGCGGACCGGGAACAGCGGGTGCTAGTGCTCGATGCCGACTTGGGCCTAGCCAATATTAATATCATGTTAGGGTACGAGCCGCAATATACTCTGTGGGACGTGGTGCAAGAGAAGGTCCCGCTGCGACACACCATCCAGGCGGGTCCCCGGGGGATCCGTATTATCCCCGGGGGTTCGGGTATTACCGAACTGGCGTCGCTTAACACTGTCGAAATTTCTCGGATAATAGAAGGATTTCAGGACCTTGAAGGCGAATGCGATTGGTTAATGATTGATACGGGCGCGGGCATCTCCGCGAACGT
>JAKADW010000209.1 GCA_021820165.1 Bacillota bacterium | reverse complement strand
GATCCGTCGGCTTCCGCTGGGGACGGCCAACCCGGCTCAGCTATGGGCTCAGCCCGAGGACTTGGTGGTGACGGCGGATGCACGGATGTCTTTCCGTGGTTTGAATGAGATGCTGCTGAAACACCATCAATGGTTGCCGTTCGAGGCCCCCGATGGTCATGATGACAGTCTCGCTGGGGCGATCTCGGCTGGGGTTGACACGCGCTTTCGGGGGTATGGCGCATTGCGCGAGCGCGTGTTGGGCTTGCGTGTCGTGACCCCCGGTTTTGGTGTTATCGAGGTGGGAGCCCGGGTGGTGAAGAACGTGGCTGGTTACAATTTGCCGCGTCTATTTATGGGGGTGCGAGGGAGCCTTGGGATTATTTCGCAAGTGACGCTGAAGGTGAGCCCCCTTCCTCCGCTTCGGCGCTCCTGGCGAAAAACGGGGACTTTGGAGGAAATGGCCCTGGCCGCTGAGTCGTGTCTTCATCTAGCCCACCCCTGGGCGGAAATTCGCCTGACTCGGCGGGATGTAGAAGGGCCCACCGAGCTTTGGGCTGAGTGGCACGGTATTACCGAGACGGTGAACAAGTTGGAACAGGGCCTCGACAGGCCATCCCAATCACCTGACGGAACCGCGGCGATGGCGCCGATGGCCGGACTCTCCACATTAGGAGGTGGGGTGCCGCGACGGATGTCGCTCGAGCTCATTCAGCGCTGGCAGGGCGGGCCCGTGACGCTCGAGTGGCAGACCGGAAGCTTTTTTGGCCAACTACCCTCCGAAAAGGCGTGGGAAATGATGATTTGGGTCCGCGAGCATGCCGGTGGCGTCCGCATCTTGTCCGGTCCGATCTGGGATCAACCGCGGCCACCGGCGTTGGAAGACGCCTGGCGTCGGCTCAAAAATGCTTATGATCCCCAGGGTGTTTTGTTCTAAGATGAGGAGACTTGAATGGAGAATCTATGGCTGGAAGAATTGAAGGCGGCACTCGGAGCGCGTTATGTTCTCACCGATCCCATGGATTTATGGCCCTATGCGTCCGACGGCTATACTCTGGTTGAGGCCATGCCCCGTGCGGTGGTGCTCCCGGCCGATACCGCCAGTGTTCAAGAGGTGGTCCGGATTCTTCGCCGTGCCCGTATCCCTTATCTCGCTCGGGGAGCCGGCACCAGTCTTTCGGGAGGGGCCATTCCCTTGGACGGCGCCGTTATCATCCACCTTTCCCGTTTAAATCAAATTTGGGAGGTGGACCCCGACAATCGTGTGATTGTGGTGGGGCCAGGGGTCGTGAATGCTGAGATCACTAAGACCTTAGCCCCCTACGGGTTCTTCTATGCGCCGGACCCGTCCTCACAGCAGACATGTACAATTTGCGGTAACTTTGCCGAGAATTCCGGCGGCCCACACTGTCTAAAATATGGGGTTACCGTAAATCACATGCTGATGGCGGAGGTGGTCACGGCTAGTGGCGACGTCGCGCAACTGGGCAATCTGGCCGGCGAGCCCGACGGCCTCGATTGGCTCGGGGTAGTTATTGGATCCGAAGGGACGTTGGCTATCGCCACCAAACTATGGCTTCGCATCACCTTGAAGCCTGAGCAAAGCCGTACCCTGCTGGCGCTCTTCGACGACGTCGACGAGGCGAGTCGGGCCGTGTCGGACGTGGTGGCAGAGGGAGTGATTCCGGCGGCCATGGAGATGATGGACCGGCTAGCCATTCATGCGGTCGAGCAGGGCTCCTATCCGGTCGGCTACCCGCCCGACGTTGAAGCCGTCTTGCTCATTGAAGTGGATGGGGAGGCGGACGAAGTGGCGGCCACAGTAGACCGAGTGTATACGGTCCTCACGCGCCATCGGGTGCGTGAAGTGCGGGTCGCCCGTACGCCAGAAGAAGAGGCCCGCTGGTGGGCCAATCGCAAGACCGCCTTCGGAGCCATGGGGATTATCGGCCCCCAATATTATGTGCAAGACGGGGTTATACCCCGTAGTCGATTGCCCGAAGCGCTCTCCCATATCGCCGCCATTGCTGACCGTTACCAGATTCGCATCGCCAATGTCTTTCACGCAGGCGACGGAAACTTGCACCCGCTACTTCTCTACGACAAGCGGGATGCTGATATGGTACGGCGGGTCGTTGAGGCGGGATCGGAAATCCTCCAGGTGTGCATGGAACTCGGGGGAACGATTACGGGCGAGCACGGGGTGGGGTTGGAGAAATTGGCGGAGATGGAGAAGCTTTTTTCCCCCGAGGAATTAAAAGCCCAACGGGCGTTAAAGTGGGCCTTTGATCGCCAAGGCCTTCTGAATCCGGGAAAACTGTTGCCATCGGGACCCAAATGCCATCAGGAAGGGGCATCCCTCGACCGGTTTGCCGTGGAGCCTTAGCGGCGTGGGACAAAAGCTCTCTGAGAGCGCGCAGAGGTGGATCGATTCAGCGGGTCCCTGGAAAGGTTAGCCTAGGGGACCCGCCGTCGTTAGCAATTCCAACAAATCTTTGATGGTGAGCCCCCGTTGCAGCGGATGGCGCATGGGCAAGTTCGGGTGAATCTCGTAATGATTTTGTCGGCCCACGCGGAAGCGGCTCACGTAGCCTGCATCCTCCAAGTCATCCACGATGCGCTGGACCGCGCGCTCAGTAATTCCTACCACGGCGGCAATCTCTCGTGTGGTCATGCGGCCCCCATCGCGGGCCAAGCACAGAAGGACCTGCGCATGGTTGGTGAGAAACGTCCACTCGGACATGAACCGAACCCCCGTCCACCAAACCCCGAATTTAATGTCATGATAAAGCAAATGGGAATGGTATGCACGCCTATATGAAGGTCGGTCGCGTGGCCTGCTGCTGAAGATGGCAAATAGCGCTCGTTATGGAGGCGTTTCTCCGAGCGGTCTCGCCTCGAAGACGGCTCTTCCGGTCGATGTCCACGCCGGAATGAGCGCCATATCGTGATGGGCCTTACTACAATCTATAACCACCAGCCAAGCGAACGGAATTCCCGTTTTCTCATTGCATCTTGGGGGATGTTTTTGTATGATAAGGCGACATTAAAACCGTGTAATATAATTCCGTAATTAAAGCGACGGTATTTTCACGGAAATGAGAATCGAATTCTTGGGCATCCTTCCTTGGCAGCGAACGAGGAATGTAGGAGAGGGTCATTGTATGGCTGGGCTTCCCACCGTAACAACTGCAACCATTGTATTGATATTGCCTTTGCCGCTATTGGCGGTCGGTTTATTAAGTGGTCTGGCTCCCGATCGCCATGCGAGACTGCTCAAAAAATGGGTCTTTGGCGCCGCTTGGTGTGCACTCATTGGGGCGATGGCCGCCACGACCACCTATCTTTTGGGCTCGACCCAATCCGAAACCTTTCTAAGCGTGGGCTTTCCGGCACCTTGGCGACAGTTGGCCCTCGGCGTCGATTTGAATGTGGTGACCTTAATCATGCTGTTGCTAGTCGGCTTGGTCGGCTTGGTGGTGGTGCGCTTCTCGAGGACCTACCTCGAGGGAGACCGCCATGAAGGGCGGTTTCATCGTTGGATGGGACTTACACTGGGGTCTTTCTTCTTACTATTGGTTTCGAATAACCTTTGGGAGTTCTTTCTATTTTGGGTGGTCACCAGTCTTTGCCTTCATCGACTGTTGGCGTTTTACGACCGGCCGGGGGCACTTGTCGCGGCTCGAAAGCATGATCTCTTTGACCGGGTGGGGGATGTCGCTCTCTTGATCGCTTTCGTGTTGATTGCCGCCACCTTACATACGGTCAACATCTCCCAGATCAGCTCCGCGTTGGCGGACATTCCTCGTCCTCTACCTTTTGCTCTCGAACTTGCCAGCGGCCTTTTGGTGCTGAGCGCGGTACTCAAGAGCGCACAATTTCCGTTTCATGGCTGGCTCATTCAAGTCATGGAGGCGCCGACCCCGGTATCAGCGCTGTTGCATGCGGGAATTATTTACACGGGGGCTTTTTTATTGTTGCGGATGGTTCCTTTGATGGCTCGGGTTGCCTGGACCGGGGATATTCTTATGATGGTGGGGTTGATCTCCCTGACCCTCGCCTCGTTGATGATGATGACGGCCACCACCATCAAGGGGGCGTTGGCATATTCGACGGCCGGACAAATTGGATTCATGTTGATGGAATTTGGCATGGGCCTTTACGGACTTGTCCTCTTGCATATTGTCTCGCATGCGGTTTACAAAGCCCACGCGTTTCTTTCGTCGGGGAGTGTGGTCGACCAATCTCGTCTCATGGTGAGTCCCCCGGTGCCCACCTCGCCGACGGTGGGAAGGGCATTGGGCACCTTAGTCGCGTCGACGGTTATGGTCGTCCTGGTCTCGGCCATCATTCGGGTCCCTTGGGTCCGTGAGCCATCCTTTCT
>JAKADW010000208.1 GCA_021820165.1 Bacillota bacterium | reverse complement strand
AAAACTGCTCCGCCTCACGAACCTTGCCTAATTTAAACAGCGCTAACCCGGCTGAATAATAGTCTTCCGGAACGTACTCGGCGGCTTCCAGGAAGGCATGCACGGCATCTTCCAGCCGATCGATGCGATACAGCACCTGAGCTAGCAAATCAAGAGCCTGGCCCTCCATCCCGGTGACGTCCCAGGCCACAATTTCCTCCAAGGGCGGCTGAGCCAACGCCCAAGCCTGCTGTTCCACATACGTTAGCGAAAGATAGTAAAGCGCGCGCAAATAGGGCCGGATATTGATATCCTCCCATCCCGTATGCCGCTTCGTTCGAGGGAGGTCACGTTCCGCTTGGGCGGTCGCCATCTCACAGAGTTCGCGGGCTTGCTCCACGTCCCCCGCCCTCAGATATAATGCGGCCATGCCGGTCAAGGCATCCGCGTGCAAGGGGTCCACCTCCAACGCCTTGCGAAAATGCCTCTCGGCGTCCGCCCATTCCTGAACGTCCATCGAAGCCCAACCTTTTTGTCCTTCGTCCAGTGGCGACATCGACAACCCCTCTATAAATTAGACTATTGGATCCGAAAATAACGGCGTTTCCCGACCTTTATCCACGACCCTGATTCCAAGTGTAAGATTTGATTCATTTCCACCCGTTGGCCATCCACGGTCACCGCACCCTGCTGTAAGAGTCTGCGAGCTTCCTGGCGGCTTGGCATGCCCGGGAGATCGGCTACCAATTCTAAGGCCGAAATCGCCTTAAACCCGTCCTGAAAGGGGATCAGGGGCGCATCCTCAGGAACTTCCCGATTCCGGAATGTCCGGTTGAAGCTCTCGTCAGCCTCCTGGGCGGCTTCCTCGCCCCAAAATCGGCGTACAATCCGTTGACCCAATTGCGCCTTCAAATCACGTGGATTGGCGCCTTGTTCAATCGCGGCCCGGAGAGTTTTGGGATTCTCACCGAAGAGTAACTGGTACCAGCGTACCATCAGGTCATCAGGGATCGACATCACTTTGCCAAAAATTTCGCCGGGAGGTTCCTCGATTCCGACATAGTTGCCGAGGCTCTTCGACATTTTCCGAATCCCATCGGTTCCCTCAAGAAGCGGCATAAAAATTCCCACTTCCGGCTCAAATCCATAGGCTTCCTGAATCTGCCGAGCGGTCAAAATGTTAAAACGCTGGTCTGTACCCCCTAACTCCACATCCGCTCTTAATGCGACGGAGTCATAGGCCTGCATCAAAGGATACAAGAGCTCGTGCAAGTGAATGGGCAAGTGAGAAGAAAAGCGTTCGTGAAAGTCATCGCGTTCCAAAATCCGGGCCAAGGTCACTCGGCTCATCAGTTCAATCAATTGGGCGAGGTCAAGGGGCGCCAGCCACTCACTGTTGTACCGTAGCTCTAAGCGATCCGCATCTAGGACTTTTCCCGCTTGCGCCACGTAAGTTCTTGCGAAGGACTCCACATCCTCTTTGGAAAGCTGACGCCGCGTTTCCGACCGCCCCGAGGGATCCCCGATGCGCCCCGTCATGTCGCCAATGAGAAAGACCACTTGGTGTCCCAACTCCTGGAATTGACGGAGCTTCTCCAAAACCACCGTGTGTCCCAGATGAATATCCGGTGCCGTGGGGTCTACCCCCAATTTGACGGTAAGCGGCTGACCTGTCTCCTTGGAATGCCTGAGCTTTTGTTCCAAGCCTTCACGGCTTACCACGTCATCCGCCCCGTTTAGGAGCCACTCCAGATCACGCTCAATGTCCGTCACAATTGTCCTCCCCTACATCTTTCGAGAGTATAGCACAGCATTTTTAGAATCCAAACGGTTAGTTGAGCTCTTCCAACTGAGCCACGGTGACCCCGTCTCCCCCTTCACCCGCACCGCCCAGCCGATAAGCGAAGACGCGGGGGTCGCGGCGGAGATGCTCGGTGACCACTCGGCGCAAAACCCCGGTCCCTTTGCCATGGATAATCCGGACAAAGGGAGCCCCCGCCAGCACAGCGTCATCTAAGTACTTATCGAGCGTTTCTAACGCGTCTTCCCCTGTCATGCCTCTCAGATCGAGCTCTAAGCCCATGGTTTCGCTTTTCTTCCGCCCCAACTCCCGATGGCTGTTGTCGATTCGCGGATGGGGATCGTCACGCGCATCCTCGATGCGCTCCAGCTCGTCAAGCGCGAGCTTCAACTTGAGGGATCCCACCGCCACCGTAGCTGTCCGCCCTTTCAAGGCAATGATGGTGCCCACGTCGGGGAATCCGGCCACCCGAACCCGGTCGCCGACCGCGTCGGGCGGGGTACCGGCTCTCTGTTGGCGACGAGCCAGACTCCGTGGCACTTTGGCTAAGCCACGATATTGCTCGCGCAAAGCTTCGACCGCCCGGGCCCGTTCCTTTCCTTCCTCGTTTCGCACTCGTTCCAAGGCTTGGTTGAACTTGTCCGTTAGGGTGTCGAGTTCCCGCTGCCAAGCCCTCTCCGCCCGTTCGCGGTCCCGCTCCAATCGCTCGTTCAACACCCGCTCCCGCTCGTCCAAGGCCCGCTGGCGGGTATCCATTTCGAGCATCCGTGAACGCAGGGACGCCTCTTCCTCTCTGAGCTTTCGTTGTAGTTGATTAATCTCCAGTATGGCATCCTGCAAGGTGATGGCATCGCCGTCTAACAACTGTTCGGCGCGATCTACCAACTCCCCGGGAAATCCCAATCGTCGGGCAATATAGAGGGCGTGGGAACTTCCCGGCGATCCCAACACCAGGTGATAAGTCGGCGCGAGGGTTTCACGATCAAATTCCACCAAGGCATTCTGGATGCGTGGATCCTTAAGGCCCAAGAGCTTCAAGCGACTATAATGGGTACTCACAATAACCGGGGAGCGTCGCGACACCAAGTGCTCAATCATCGCTTCCGCTAATGCGGCCCCTTCCTCGGGATCTGTCCCGGCGCCAATCTCATCAATGAGCGACAGCGTATCCGGGCCGGCTTCCCGCATCATGGGGCCAAGGCGCACCAAGTGACTAGAAAAGGTGGACAGGTTTTGAGTGAGGCTCTGCTCATCACCGATATCGGCAAATATCTGGCGATATCGGGGGATAGTGGTCCCATCCTCGGCTGGTACCATAAATCCCGAGAGCGCCAACAGTACGATGAGCCCGGTGGCTTTAAGCGCCACCGTTTTCCCTCCCGTATTGGGACCCGTGATGATAATCGCTGGTCGTTCGTCGGACAAGCGAAGCGACATCGGTATTGCACTCTCCAAGAGGGGATGGCGTCCGCTCTCAATGATTAGTTTGTCCCCACCTAGGTGCGGGAGAACGCCCTCAACGGCAACGCCATATCGGGCCGCCGCCATATGGCGGTCGAACCAGGCAAGATGTAGATGGATGGCGTGTAAGGTTGTTGAGACCGTCGCCGCCGCTTTCGTCAGCGAGGCCAAAATGCGCTCGATTTCCCGTGCTTCATCCAGACGCGCCGCCGTTAGCCGATTCTGCCGTTCAACGACTTGAAGCGGTTCCACAAACACGGTTTGGCCGCTTCCCGACTGGTCATGCACAATTCCCGGGATCGAATGTCGAAACTCATTTCGGACAGGCACCACTCGGCGCCCAAATCGCACCGTGACAATCCCATCTTGAAGATATTTGGACCATTCGGCACTCCGAAGAACGCGCTCGAAGACTTCGTCAATTTCCCGCTCTAACTGACGGATGCGACGCCGGATGTCGGCCAGTTCAGGGGATGCATGATCGCGAACTTGACCATCTTGGTCAATGGCCTGATCTAATTGCGAGATGAGACCGTGAGGCAGCACCTGGCCTCCTATACGAGCGGACAGCTGGGGAAATTTGTCGTGGTCGGCCGCCTCAAAGAGCCGCGTATAAACCGTTAGGGTGCGACGAAGTGCCACGAAGTCAGCCAGCGACAGCACCCCGCCTTTATCCACCTCTTCGAGCATGGTATCCAGAGGCTCCGCCCCGTGTGCCGTGGGAAGCCCAGAATCTAGCCACAACAGGGTCTCTCGCACCGCATCTTGAGTCTCTCTCAACCAAACCGCATCCGTGCTAAGAGTAGACTCGAGCACCAACCGCTTGCCCATAGCCGTATCGGCAAATCGGGCAATGCGGCCCAAAACTGTCCTCCACTCCAACACCGTCCAGGTGTCGGGTAATTGTGTTTTGCTCATACGGTCCCGCCTTCATAAAAACACAGGCCAGACGTGCCGGCCTGTGTTCCGGTTGCTTCATATTATACCAGGTTCTCCACTCGCCTTAGCCGCGAAGGCTACTTCGCGTCCTTGACCTCACGTTTCGACCGCCATTGTTGCTGCATGGCCGTGACCAGTTCTTGATGCTGCTCTTGCAGCTCAAAGAACTCCTCGGCAATGTTGAGGGCGGTCAGAACGGC
>JAKADW010000207.1 GCA_021820165.1 Bacillota bacterium | reverse complement strand
TCATTCTAGGCCTGGTACTGATTATTTTCGGTAGCATACTGATTACGGGGGGGAGTGTTGCCACTGGGGCGAGCATTCTGGGACGCCACGGGCTTAGGGCGCTCAAGGGAGTCTTAAGGGCGGGGTCAAGGGCGGTCCTCTGGCTTCGTGATTGGGTGTTTCCCGAAGAAGCTCAGCCGGTCGTGGAGAAAAAGCCGGTGCGCGCCGCCAAACGACCCCCAAAAGAGACGCGGCCCACTATCCTGGAGCCGGTTGCTGTTGAGCCGGAACCCCGGAAGGCTCCGGTGCGATCGGATCCACGTCCAGAGGTACAACCCCCGGTTTTCTCGCGGGGTGGTCAGCCCTACCTGCCACCACCGCTGTCGCTGTTGGCCGAGCCGGGACCCAGCGGTGTCTCACGCAAGGGACCATCCGCCGAAGAGCGGGGGAAGATATTAATTGATTCCCTGCAGCAATTTGGCATTCACGTGCGATTGAGCGAGGTGAGCCAGGGCCCCGCGATTACCCGATTTGAAATTGTGCCCCCGCCGGGCGTTAAGGTGTCCAGAATTGTCAACCTGGCCGATGACATCGCGCTTTCCTTGGCGGCCACCGGCGTCCGCATTGAGGCACCAATTCCCGGCAAGTCCGCCATTGGCATCGAGGTTCCCAACGACCAAATTTCGGCCGTATGGCTCCGCGAGGTGTTGCAAAGCGACCCCTTTACCGCCTCGGACTCGCCTTTAACCGTAGCCTTGGGTCGGGACGTGGCCGGGGCCCCAATCGTGGCGCGCCTGGATCAGATGCCTCACCTCTTGGTGGCCGGCGCCACCGGATCGGGCAAGAGTGTCCTCATTAACGTCCTCATTACCAGTCTTTTGTATCGCTCAAGCCCGGATGTGGTGCGTCTCTTGCTCATTGACCCGAAGGTGGTCGAGCTTTCCGTGTATAACGGCATCCCTCACCTCATCAGCCCCGTGGTCACCGAACCGAAAAAAGCAGCCGGGGCGCTTCGCTGGGCGGTGCAGGAGATGGAACGCCGATATCGCCTGTTTGCCCAGTCGGGGGTGCGAGACGTGACCCGCTACAACCAGGTCGGCGACGAACATCTACCGCTGGTGGTCGTCATCATTGACGAGTTAGCCGACCTTATGATGGTGGCGCCGCAAGATGTAGAAGAGTCGATAGCCCGTCTAGCGCAGATGGCGCGGGCCGCCGGCATTCATTTGGTTGTGGCCACCCAGCGTCCGTCGGTGGACGTCATCACCGGCACCATTAAGGCCAACGTGCCATCCCGGATCGCGTTCGCGGTTTCCAGCCAAGTGGATTCGCGAACCATTTTAGACGCGGCTGGGGCGGAGAAGTTGCTCGGCCGCGGTGACATGCTGTACTCCCCAGTGGGGTCAGCCAAACCGCTCCGTGTGCAAGGCGCGTTCATTACCGAAAAGGAAATTGAAACGGTGGTGAAGTACCTCCAAGACCACCAGCCTCGGGTTGAGACCGAAGAGCTGCCTCTTGACTTTGGCGACAGTACGCAGGACAGCAGTGCTCCCGAGGAAACAGATGCCCTCTTTTTAGACGCCTTGCGTATTGTCGTCGACAGTGGACAGGCCTCCACATCAATGCTACAACGCCGGATGCGGGTCGGTTATACGCGCGCCGCCCGATTGGTGGATGCCATGGAATCGCGGGGATACATTGGTCCCCAGGACGGGGCTCGACCGCGCGAAGTTTATCTCACGCCAGAAAAATTTCAAGAGCTCGTCGAAGGCCAGCAAAAAAACGCCGTCGAGTCCTAACAGAAGCCGGATACGGGGTTCTTGGGACTTGACAAGACAGACGAGGCGAACGAGCACGGACGAGCGCATTTTTTGTGATTTTCAGGAAAAATCGGGCGGATAGGCGCATAGGATGGATCACTCTCACACGAAGGGAGGTGTCCATCATGGCGGGGTTCGTACCCGATTGGTCCTTACAGAGAAAGGGCGCCACCGACCAACGTCGCCACATGGAGAAAGTGAAGCAGGCGTTGAAGGAAAGGCTTCCGGACTTGGTATCGGATGAAGCCATCGTGGCCTCGGATGGGAAACATGTCATCCGGGTACCGATTCGGTCGCTCGAACAGTACAAATTTCGATTTCACCCTTGGCAAGGGGACCGCGTGGGTCAAGACCAGGGCCAGGGTCAACCGGGCGATGTGCTGGGAAAATTGCCCCGTCGCGGCCAAGAGGCTGGCCAAGGCGATAAACCGGGGGAAACGCCCGGCGTCGACTATATTGAGGCGGAAGTCACGATTGATGACATTCAAGGACTCCTGTTTGATGAGCTGGGGTTGCCTTATCTGAAGCCTAAGCCGCAAGCCACCATTCCCCAACCGACATGGAAGTTCAAGGACATCAGTCCCAAGGGTCTCATGGGCAATCTGGATAAACGACGGAGCCTTCGACAAAACCTCATGCGCAACGCGCGGGAGACGGGGAAGGCGCGAGTAGGCGGATGGCATGACGACGACCTCCGCTTCAAGACCTGGGTTGATGAGCCTGAGCCGGAGGATAACGCGGTGATAATCGCCATGCGCGACATCTCCGGATCGATGGGCGACTTTAAGAAGATGATGGCGCGGACGTTTGCCTTTTGGATGTTGAAATTCCTACGCACCCAATATCGAGCCGTGGAGGTGGTGTTTTTAGTGCATCACACCCAAGCCCGAGAGGTGACCGAGGAAGAGTTCTTCCAACTGGGCGAAAGCGGAGGTACCAAGGTCTCGTCGGTGTATCAGCTATGCCAGGAAGTGATTGAGACCCGTTATCCGCCGGGTCGGTGGAATATTTATCCGATCCACTTTTCCGACGGCGATAATTGGTCAGACGCGGACAATCGGCGCACGGTTGAGGTGTTGGAAACGCTCTTGCCCGCGGTGAATGTGTTCGGCTACGGAGAAATTCGCGAAGGAGGCTACACCAGCACCCTCATGGCGGCGTTCAGCCGTATTAAGCACCCGCGATTCAAAATGGTGACCATGACTCAACGGCAAGACGTTTATCCGGCGCTAAAGACCTTCTTTCCGCGTCATCGAAAGGAGGGATAGGCATGCAAGGACGTTATCCGAGCGACCGGGAAATTTGGGAGCTGGCCCGGGGTATGGGACTCGATCCCTACCCGGTGCTATTTGAAAGCGTACCGGCGCCCGTCCTCTACGAATACGCCGCATATCTCATCCCCGGACGCATGTCGCACTGGTCGTATGGCAAGGCCTATCACGCGATGAAGACACGCTACGACTATGGGTTGAACAAACTCTATGAGATGGTGATTAACTCCAATCCTGCCTACGCGTTTTTGCTCGAGTCCAATTCCGAGTTGGAGAACACGTTCGTCCGCGCCCACGTCATGGGCCACGTGGACTTCTTCAAGAACAACCAGTGTTTTCAGCATACAGCCAAAGACATGGTCGAGGTCGTGTCGCGGCACGCCGAACGGGTGCGCCAGTACGAGTTTGAAGTAGGACGCGAGCAAGTGGAAAAGTTCCTTGATGCCGTTTTGGCCTTAGAGGAGCACGTGAGCCCCCCGGGGCCGGAGCTTCCCCGCCGCCCTAAGACCGCGACGCTCCCCAGCACGGAACGAGAAAAGACTTGGGTGGAATGGATGAGACCCGAGGGAGGGTCTCCTGCTCGAGTGCCGGAGGTTAAACCGGGAACCGAGGAGGCCGACGACCTGCTCCTCTTCCTGATGAACGAGAGCCGGCATTTAGACGACTGGCAACGGGACATCATCGGTATGGTGCGCGACGAGATGATGTACTTCTGGCCGCAAGTCCGCACCAAAATCATGAACGAGGGCTGGGCGAGCTACTGGCATGTGAAACTGATGCGGTCGCTGGAGCTTAGCGACGACGACTACGTCAACTTTGCGCGGCTGCATAGTCAAGTGACTGCCCCGATGATGTATCAAGTCAACCCGTATGCGCTCGGATATGCCATCTTCTGCGATTTGGAAAACCGTTTTGGCAAGGAGGCGATTTTCCTGTCGCGCACAGTAGACGACGACGTGTCCTTCGTCCGCAACTACCTCAACGAGGAGATTGTCGAGAACCTTAATCTCATGGTCTACGGAGCAGAACAGGACAGCGTGGTGTTAAAGAGTCGGGCATCAGAAAGTGTCCGCGAGCAGTTGGTCCGAGAACTGGTTCACGGCGGTATACCCGTGATTCATGTCGATGATGGCGACTTTAATCAGCGGGGTGAATTGTATCTGATTCATCGGCACGAGGGGATTGATCTCGATATCCCGTTCGCCGAGCGGGCATTGCACTACGTCCACCAACTGTGGGGTCGGCCGGTCCACCTGGAGACCCGGGCGGACGCCAAGCGTATGATTTTGAGCTTTGATGGTCAGGCGGACAGCCGGGTGGTACTTTAATCAGCGGTCTAAACTTCATCTCGATACCGCGATGTAACGAT
>JAKADW010000206.1 GCA_021820165.1 Bacillota bacterium | reverse complement strand
TCTAGATGGTCAAAATCGCCAATACTCGTGAAGAAGACCTGACCATGTCGCCCTTAGGTCTCGGGCTTGAGGCCGACATTACCCTCGGCGCCACGAAGGATGGGCGCATCCAGGCCGCTAACATGAAGTTTTACTTGGACATCGGCGCCTACACCGACTCCGCCCCACGCATCGCCCGAGCGATTGCCGCCCAGTGCACCGGCCCCTATCACGTGGCTAACGTGCACACCGATGTCTTCTGCGTTTATACCAATCACACCTACACCACAGCTTTTCGGGGATTTGGCCACATGCCCATGACCTTCGCGGTGGAGCGTGCCGTGGATGAGCTCGCCCAGGCCCTCAAAATGGACCCCTTGGAGTTTCGCAGAAAAAATGCCATTGATATCGACAACATGACCCCCACCAAAGCCCGGCTCACCCGCAGCAACCTGGGTGATTTGCCCGCCTGCCTCAACGAGATGGAACGGCTGATTGGTTGGCAAGGAGGAGAAGTCCAGGCGGTCGGCCCTCATCGTGTGCGAGCCCAAGGGGTGGCCGCCTTTTGGAAGACGTCCTCAAGTCCTCCTAATGCCGTGTCTGGCGCCATCATCACGATGAACTCCGACGGCAGCGTCAATCTCTCCACTGGCGCCGTTGAATTTGGTCCAGGTACGAAGACCACGGCGGCCATGATTTTGGCGGAAAAGCTTCGTATTCCGCTCGATCGGGTCTATGTCCACGAGGATGTCAACACCAGCGTCAATCCTGAACACTGGAAGACGGTGGCCAGCCTTTCAACCTATATGGTGGGACGGGCGGTACTGGATGCGGCCAACGATTTGTTACAGCAGCTACTAAATCTGGCCGCCATTGTTCTTCGGTGCTCACCCGATGATTTGGACTATGGCAATGAACACGTCTTTGTCCGCGACGACCCCCATATCTCCATCAAATTTTCCGATCTGGCGCTCGGCTACAAGTATCAGGAGGGCGATTCCATTGGAGGTCAACTGATGGGTCGCGGCCGTTTCATGATCCGTCATTTAAACCTTCTCGATCAAGAGACCGGTCACGGGAAACCCGGACCTGCATGGACCGTCGGTGTTCAGGCTGTGGAAGTGGAATATGACCAGGAAACCCATCAATATCGTGTCTTGAAGGCGGCGACGGTATTGGATGCGGGGCGCGTCATCAACCCCCAAGTCGCCACTGGACAAGTGATGGGCGGTATGAACATGGGGATCGGGGTGGCGAGTCGGGAAGGGGTGCATTACGACCCCAACGGCACCTTTCTCAATCCGCAATTTCGGAGCTACAAGGTCATGCGCATGGGGGAGCAACCGCAACAATATTTGGTGGAGTTTGTGCAGACCCCGCAAATGGATTCCCCGTACGGAGCCCGGCCATTGGGCGAGCACGCAGTGCTAGCGATTGGCGCGGCGTTGGCGAACGCTCTGTCCCGCGCAGCCAACACCCCGCTCAACACCCTCCCCATTACCCCGGAAATGATTTGGCAACAAAGGAGGGAGCGCCGGTGATTGTCCATCCGTTTGACTATTACCGCCCGGACACCCTCAAAGCGGCGCTCGCCATCCATGAGGAATTGGCACGAGAAGGTCGGCACCCCATCTATTACGGTGGGGGCACGGAAATTCTGACCCGTTCACGGCTCAACGAGGGGCGCTTCGACGCGGTCATCGATCTGAAAAACATCCCGGAGACGCGTCAACACGGAACCGACCGTGGACAATATCGCTTCGGAGCCGGTGTGCGGCTGACGGAACTTGCTTCTGAAGATTTGTGGCCCTTCTTGACGGCCACGGCTGACCGCATTGCCGATCATACGACCCGCGGCCAGATTACCCTCGGGGGAAACCTCCTGAGCACGCTCCCGTACCGCGAGGCCATTCTGCCCTTTTTACTCACAGATAGTAGCACGGCGGACGTGGCAGGAAAACACGGGGTGCAAAGCCGTGCCTTACGGGATATCTACGATCAAAAGCTCAATCTCAAACCGGGGGAATTTTTGGTCTCAGTGACGGTCGATGGCCAAGAAGCCAAGGGAATGGCGTTTCGAAGCTACAAGATGACTCGCCAAGACTGGATCGATTATCCTTTGGTCACCATCGCAGTCGCGAGACGCGAGGACGGGTCCATTCGCGCAGCCTTTTCCGGCTGGGCCAACTATCCCTTCACCTCCAGCCACGTCAATCATATTCTTTCAGAGACCTCCCGCTCGGCCAGAGACCGTGCTGCGCGAGCGGTATCTAGCATGCCGCACCAAGCCCTCACCGACATCCACGGTTCGCGAGAATATCGGGAATTCGTGACCCAATATACGCTTACCAATATCTTAAAGGAACTGGAGGCATCTCAGTGAAGTCACTGACCAAACCCGAACAAGTCTCACTCACCATTAATCAGGAACCGTGTGACGTCGTGATATATCCCGGTGAAACGCTTCTTTATACGTTGCGTGGAGACGCCCTCGGTCTCACGGGCGCTAAGCCCGGTTGCGAAAATGGCGATTGCGGAGCCTGCACCGTCCTAGTAGACGGAGTCCCAATGAAATCCTGTATGGTGCTCACGGCAGAGGTGGAGGATCGTGACATTCTTACCGTAGAAGGGTTAAAAGAAACGCCCATTCAACGGGCGTTTATGGATCAGCAAGCCTTTCAGTGCGGATACTGCACATCCGGTTTCCTTATGGTAGGTCATGCACTCGCTCAAGATGTGGCCAACGCGAGCCCCGAGCGCACCATTGAGTGGCTCCGCTCCAACATCTGCCGCTGTACCAGCTACCAAGAAATCTATGATGCCGTATCATCCGTGGTCCATCCTGAACGCTCCTGAAATTCCAGAAAACGTCACCCTGAAACGGGCTCAGACCGGGCAGGATGAGACGTAAAGGGGGGGATTCCAAAATGGCCACAGCGCGTGTTCGCGTTATGCAAATCAAAAAGATGCCGACGTCGTGGCGTCGCCTTTGGGGTACAGGGTTGACGACGGCTCTCGGTCTCGCCATTGGCCTTTGGTTGGGCCACTTGGAATGGGGAATTTGGGCCTTCATGGGAGGATTCGCGTCGCTCTATGTACAGAACCAACCCTATCGCGCCCGCGCGATTCTCTTAGCGTTGGTAGGGCTAGGGTTAGCCGCTTCCATGGCGCTCGGAGCACTGTCGGCAGTTTGGTGGGAGATGGCCCTCGCTTTAGGATTCGTGAGTGCCGCCTCCACCTATCTGACTGGAGCGTTCGATGTCCCGCTTCCAGCCGGTTTTATGTTTGTCTTGGTAGCCTGCATCAGCGCCGCGCTGCCTCTTCACCCCGCCGGGATTGTTGGCGTACGGGTGCTGTCCGTATTAGGTGGAGCTACCTTGGCCTGGCTGGTTGGCATGAGCGACTGGCTCTGGGATCGTCGCGGTCCCTACACAACACCGGTGAAGAAGGCCTACCAGACAATTGCTCAGTACCTGGACGCCATCGGCAGTCCCCACGCCAAAGTCCGGGAATTTCAGGCCGCTGAAGCCGTCGCCCTAGCTCACCGAGCATCGATCAACGCCCCTGAGCGACGCGTGCGTGCGATGGCGGCCCAGGCGGAAAAACTGTTCCGCGCTGCCGTCGCGCTATCGTCCGACACCAACCAGCCCCCAAATGCCGAATGGACCGCGGCCCTTCGGACCCTGGCCGCCCACGTAGAAACACCCATCGCGTTAAGTCCTTCCTTGGCCGTCCCCAAGGACCACATGAGCCGTTCCGCCTCCCGGCTGTTTGATATCTTGCAGGAAAGCTTGCAACTAGCGCTGCGTGAGGATGTCCCACCGTCCCGTCCTCCCTTATACCACCCCCGATTTCAAGAGCGGTTGGCCCGTGGGCTGGATCCTGACGCCCTGATTCTTCCCGCCGTCCTACGAATTGGCATTGCCACGGCCACGGCCGTGGTGCTCGCCCATTTACTCGGCATCACCCATCCGTTTTGGGCGCCATTGACGGCGGCGGCTGTTCTCCAAGGTGTCTCCACCGTGGTCATTACCCAGCGCACCATCCAACGCGCGATTGGCACCACCTTGGGCCTCGTTCTGACTGGACTCTTGTTGCTGTTACACCCCGTTCCGCTCGCCACCGCCGGTCTGGTCATCATTCTGCAATTAGCGATGTTGTTCTTTATTGCCAAGAACTACGGCATTTCCGTCATCTTCATTACCGCCATGGCCTTGGTGATTATTTATGCAGGAACCCACACCCCCGTGGCTCCTATGATTCTCGCTCGCTTTGTCGATACTTTAATCGGCGGAGCTTGGGGCCTCTTGGCGGCCTTCCTGCTTTGGGGACAAGCGTCCTCTACCCGGCTACCTATGGCGATAGCCCGTTCGCTCCGCCGCTCAGGAGCCCTTTTTCAAGCGGTCCTCAAGGGCAGTGATCCAAAGACGATTATCCGGCTTCGAACAATCTGCCTCGATTCCGTACTGGCGCTTCGGCATCTCTATGAGACC
>JAKADW010000205.1 GCA_021820165.1 Bacillota bacterium | reverse complement strand
TCCGGCGCGGCCTTCAGCATCTTCCGGCACGGGGGGGATCCCGTCTTTATCGGCATAGCGCTGGCCATTTTGGTAGCCCTGGCCCTCTTCATCATCCGACAGCCATCTCTCACCGCCCGTTTCAGCGTCGGTGCGGGACTTTTAGCTGGGGGCACTGCGGGAAACCTATGGGATCGACTGGTGAGTGGCCGGGTAGTGGATTACATTCACTTCCGCTTTTGGGCCATCTTTAATCTCGCCGATGCCGCGATTGTGGTGGGGATTATTTTAATTGTGTGGGACTTGTGGCGAAAGGACCAAGAGCGTGGAGAAGAGTCATCAGGTCGCTGAAGAAGAAGCGGGCGTCCGGCTGGACCGGTTGGTGGCACGGATCTGGCCCGGGCGTTCGCGGTCTTTTTGGCAGCGGCAAATTGAGTCAGGTCGCGTCCTGGTGAATGGGCGCAGGGAGAAGGCAGGATTCTCCTTAAAACCGGGGCAACGGGTTACCGTGGAGATCGTGGAGGAAACCCCGCCTTCATTGGTCCGAGAGGCCAAAGCAAGCGAGGCAGTCTTACCAACCTGGGTTCAGTACCTTGACGACGATATCATGGTGATTGATAAGCCGCGCGGGCTGGTCGTCCATCCTTCCGCCGGACATTGGGAGGACAGCGTGGTGCATCGTTTGCTGCCCTGGCTCCCGCTCGAGGATGGGGAATGGCGACCCGGCGTGGTGCACCGCCTCGATAAAGACACCAGCGGTCTTATGGTGCTGGCGCGTACCGGGCAGGCCCGCGAACTTATGTCGGCCGCTATTCAAGCCCGGCAGGTGACCCGCCAATATGTGGCGCTCGTCAAGGGGCATCTGAGCCCCCCCGAGGGAGTTATTGATGCGCCGTTAGGGCGCGACCCCCGTCAACGCCTCCGTATGGCCATTGTCTACGGGGGACGGGAGGCGCGCACCCATTATCGAACGGTGGCCATCTGGCCTCGCCTGAGTCTGGTCGCATTAACACTGGAAACGGGTCGCACGCATCAAATCCGGGTGCACATGGCCTCGCTTGGGCACCCGGTGGCAGGCGATCTCCTGTATGGGGGCCGTATGCCAGCCTTTGGCCACGGTCAGCTCCTCCATGCCGGGCGTCTGGCTTTTGACCACCCAACGACCCGAAAGTGGCTGGAGTTCACAACCCGGCCCCCACGCGACTGGCAGTCATTAGCCGATTTTGGAGCTCCGCAGATCATCTCAGACCACGTGTATGGAAAAGAGTTAGGACCCCTTACCGCTCAGTGGCTTTCTTCGCTGACCATTCCGACGGCGTGACGCAGGTCGCGAATGATGGGAACTAACTCGGCCAGTACTTCATGGCGAAGCGGCTCCTCCTGGTGTCCGGGTGCATCCATCAGAATTAAAATCCCGTATTGCTGGGCCCCGACGTCGACCAGAGACACCTCCGCGGACTTCGGTAGCCGGTCTTTCAATCGCGTGAGCAACCTACCGGCATCAATCGCCATGTCGATGTCAAAGCGCATCCGCACTCGTCGACGAGTCTGGCGTTTAAAATTTTGGATGGCCGCTTGAATGAGAATGCCATTGGGCACCTCCAAAGGCACGCCATCGTCGGTTACGAGGGTGGTATATGCTAAATTGATATCAGTCACCCGCCCCTGGTAGGCGGGCTTCATGGCTTCATGGGCAAAGGATGGCATGAGCACGGAGAATTGCCAGGTTACAAATTGAATTTGATCCCCGACTTCAAAGGGATGAAAAATCACTAACCCAATGCCTGCTATCAGATTGGCCAAGAAGTTTTGGCCTGCAAGCCCGAGGATGACACTTAAAAAAGCGGAGCCGAAGACGGCTGACGAAAGGCTCACCCCTAACGCCGCTAATACCCCGAGAGAGAGCGATAGATAAAGCACGAGACGGGTCAGAAAGCGAATCGAGGTCGAGGAACGAGCGCCGATGCGTCGGGCCGTCAGTCGATTCAGCCAACGTTCCACCAGATAGGTGAGAGCCCCTCCCGAAGCCACCACAATGGCGGCTCGAAACAAATCCCCATAATGATGGGCAGCGCTGTGCGGCAGATGCACGAAGATCAGGCGAAGAGAGACGGCCAGCAGCACCAAAAGGGCGAGGGGACCGTAATTCTTGAGGAAGTGCTTGATTGCCGACATGGTAGGTGTCCCCCCTTTAAGACCGCTCCGTGCTGGGCGGTCGGCTGAGATTCTGGACAATCGGCACCAACGCTTCCAGCACTTGATGGCGGATGGTGTCCTCGGTCCCTCCGCGAGCGCCGACAATCACGCGTAGACCAAAAGTGGTCGGGCCGACATCTGCCAATTGAATCTCCACCTGGTGTGGCAAGGATTCTAGTGCCCGGCTCAGCTGCTCGATCACATGGTCGGGGTCCAACCCGAGGTCGAGGTCGAATCGCATACGCACATTTTGGCTGCGACGACGTTGATAATTTTGTACGGCAGCTTGAATGAGCACGCCATTGGGGACTTGCAATGGCACCCCTTCGTCGGTCATTAGGGTGGTGTAGGCTAAGTTGATGTCGGTGACCACGCCACGGTAGGTGGGTTTGAGGGCTTCATGAGAAAAAGAGGGCATGAGTATGGGGTATTGCCAGGCCACAAAGGCGATGCGATCCCCAACTTCAAAGGGATGAAAGATGACCAAGCCGAT
The DNA here is from genome assembly GCA_021820165.1 of Bacillota bacterium. Next base: position 1,847 of record JAKADW010000205.1, on the reverse strand, counting down.
GCCAGCAATAAGGTTGGAGAAAAAACTTTGTCCTGCCAGTCCTAGAATGACGGTCAAAAATGCCGACCCGAACACCACGGAAGAGAGGCCAACCCCGAAGGCGGCCAACAGCGCCAATATAATGGCCAGGTAAAGGACCAAGCGGGCCATAAAGCGTAACGAGGTTGCGCGCCGGGCGCCAATACGCTCGGACGACAGGGCATTCAACCAATGCTCCACCAGCCAGGAGATGGCGCCGCCATCTAACAGCACGATTAAGGCACGGAAAAGATCGCCATAATGATGTTGGAGCTTTATGGGTAGGTGCTTTAGCACCACTTCCAAGGCGATGCCAATGATGATAACCAGGATGATTTTCCATCCAGTTCGTGGGCGCTTTTTTTGTTCGTCCATGACCCTAGGTTACCATGTTGGTCAAGAGAGGAGGCGGTGTCGATGGAGGCGGACCATGGGGGCGAATCGCAGCGGATCCTCATCTGCCAGGGACCACGATGCCGACTTAAAGGCGCATGGCGCCTCAACCGGTGTGTAAGACATTACCCCGGATGGGCTTTGATTCAAACGGCCTGCCTCGGATTTTGTCCTCGGGGGCCCATCGTGGTCCTCTATCCCAAGGGGGTATGGCTCGCTTCTATGCGGTGGGACCTTCTCCAAGAGATATTAGAGGGCCGGCCCGACCGACGGCTGGCGCCGCGAATTCTTGGGGATCGAAGACTCAACAAAAGCTTTACCAAAGGACTCGAGTGATCTAAACTGGGTTCGGGAACACTGACCTTTAATCCCAGTCCCGCGAGACTGGAAAGGAGCCGGTGCATTAGCTCTGACCGTCTGCGGGTTAGAGCGTTTTTTTATGACCATTTTTTGGGAAGGCGGGAGGAAATGGCCCTTTTAATGGACGAAGAGGCACTTTCGCGGGTGCTGATGCGTATGGCCCATCAAATCGCGGAAAAAAATGCCCACATGGAGGATGTGGTATTGGCGGGCATCAGGACGCGCGGCGTGCCCCTAGCCGAGCGCATTGCGGCCAATCTGGGACGCATTGAAGGGGTAAGGCCGCCCGTCATTGCCATGGACATTGAGCCCTATCGTGATGACCGCGAGCATCCAAAGCGGCGGGCTAGTTGGGTGAGCGAAGTGTCATTGGCCGGCCGGGTGGTGATATTGGTCGACGACGTGCTTTTTACCGGGCGCACTGTGCGGGCCGCCTTGGATGCGGCGATTGACCAGGGCCGGCCCGAAGCGGTTCAACTGGCGGTATTGATTGATCGCGGCCACCGAGAGTTGCCGATTCGCGCCGATTTTGTGGGAAAGAATATCCCCACCGCGAAGCGTGAGGTGGTCCGTGTCAAGGTCCGAGAAATCGACGGGGACGATGCGGTCACATTGGAAAAGGACGGAACTTCATGATTCGTCACCTGTTGGGTCTCGAGGGAATGCCTCGACATGAGCTGGAAGGGCTGCTCGAAAAGGCCGCCCGATTGCGACGGGACGTGCTCGAGCAACCCCTGAAGAAGAGTACCCTGCTTCGCGGTCGCGCGTTCGTCAACCTGTTTTTCGAAGCGAGTACGCGTACCAAGACGTCCTTTGAACTGGCTGGAAAATATCTCGGCGCGGATGTGGTGAACTTCCAAGGCAAGGGTTCGAGTGTGGAAAAGGGCGAGACCCTGTACGACACTGCCCAAAACATCGCCGCCATGGGTACGGATTTGCTGGTGGTGCGCCATGGGACCTCGGGAGTGCCTATCGAGTTACAACGGCATCTGGATATTCCAGTCGTCAATGCCGGTGACGGATTTCATGAGCACCCGACCCAAGGACTCTTGGATATGCGCACGGTGCTGGTCCCA
>JAKADW010000204.1 GCA_021820165.1 Bacillota bacterium | reverse complement strand
AGCTACTTGACCAGGTAATGGCGGGACAGACGCCGGGCTTTTCCTACGCGCGCCACGGGAACCCGAGCGTAAGAGCCTTTGTCGACGCCATGATTCGTCTGGAAGAAGGTGAGTCAGGGATTGCGACCGCTTCGGGAATGGCCGCAATAGATGCCGCCTTTTATGCCTGTGACTTGGGTCCGGGAGATGTGCTGGTACTGAGCCGGGATCTCTACGGCGCTTCTATTAACTTGGCTCGCGCGGTATGGGGAAATGTAGGGCTAGAGGTCATCACCGCCGACTTTTCGAACCTAGAAGAGCTTCAAGCTCTGTTGAGGGAACATAGACCGAAGGCATTGTTGCTCGAACTAATCTCCAACCCTTTATTGAAAGTGGTGGACTTACCCCGTCTGGTGGAAATGACGGAACCTCTAGGAACCCGGGTCATCGTCGATAACACCTTTACGACCCCACTGATGGCGCAACCTTTGGTCATGGGGGCGGACTTGGTGGTTCACAGCGCCACCAAGTATATTGGAGGGCATGGAGATGCCATGGGCGGGGTGGTGGTGGGAGCTGAACGCTATCACGAGAGACTACACCAATACTTAAAGCTACGTGGCGGCGTGTTAGGACCTTTTGAGGCCTGGCTTTTGCATCGTGGCCTCAAGACGCTCTCGGTCCGATTTGAAAGGCAAGCCGCAAGTGCGTTAGAAATCGCCCAAAATCTTTATCAGTCGGGGAAGTTTCGCCAAGTCTATTATCCGCTCCTACCCAATCACGCGACCAGCGCCCTAGCGCGACAACTGTTTGGAACCTTAGGGGGTGCCGTTGTAACTCTGGAGTTGAAGGGCGGCCGAGACAGCGCCTATAACTTCATCAAACGCTTGAAATTAGTGGGCTCTGCGACCACATTGGGGGATGTTTACACCCTTTGTTTGTATCCCGCGATTGCCTCGCACCGCAACCAAACTCCGGAGGAACGCGCCGAAATGGGCATTACCGATGGCACCTTGCGTATCGCGGTCGGACTAGAGGATCCAGAAGATATTATCCGGGACATCCTAAACGCCGCTGAGTAGAAAAAATCCGAGACACCCCGGGGCGTCTCGGATTTTCCACAAAGGGTTGGATTGGGATTTTGGCCCTAAACTTCGATAAACACATCATCACCCTCGACCCGAACCGAATAGGTGCGGATGGCGGAGAACACCGGGAAATGCTTTGGGGCTCCCGTGCGAATATCAAACTGGCCTCCATGACGCGGGCACGTAATGATGTAGCCCTCTTGATCCCCTTCGACCAGCGACGCTTCAGCGTGTGTGCAGAGGTCATCGGTGGCAAAGATATCTTCCTTCACGCGAAATAGTGCAATGTCGTCGCCTTCCACCACCACCAGCACCGGCGCCCCCTCGACGACTTCGGACGCCGACGCTACTCTTTTCCAATCTGCCACGTTAGCCGATGGCCCCTTCCATCTCAAATTTAATCAGGCGATTCATCTCTACCGCGAATTCCATCGGTAATTCTTTGGTAAAGGGCTCGATGAATCCCATGACGATGAGTCGGGTGGCTTCTTCTTCAGAAAGGCCACGACTGGTCAGATAAAATAGTTGTTCCTCGCTTACTTTGGTTACCGTGGCCTCGTGCTCCATCTCCACGTTGCTATCCGCTACTTCGCTGTAAGGGACCGTGTCGGAGGTGGAGTCGTTGTCCATGATGAGCGTGTCACACTTGACGTTGGATTTACTATGGTCAGCACCCGGTGCGAAATGGACCAGACCGCGATACGTGGTCTTTCCTCCATGCTGGCTGATGGACTTCGACACAATGGTCGAAGTGGTATTTGGAGCCGCGTGGATCATCTTAGCCCCGGTATCTTGGTGTTGGTTTTTTCCGGCCACCGCAATCGACAGCACCATGCCCCGAGCTCCTTCACCTAAAAGGTACACGGCAGGATACTTCATGGTAAGCTTGGAGCCAATGTTTCCGTCGACCCACTCCATCGTAGCGTTCTTGTAAGCAACAGCCCGTTTGGTTACCAGGTTATAGACGTTAGCTGCCCAGTTTTGTACGGTCGTGTAACGCATTCTGGCATCGTCCTTGACGATGATTTCGACAACCGCCGAGTGCAACGACTCACTGTTATAACTGGGCGCCGTACAACCCTCGACATAGTGCCCAAATGAGCCTTCTTCGGCGATGATTAAGGTGCGCTCAAACTGGCCCATGTTTTCTGAGTTGATCCTAAAATACGCCTGGAGCGGAATATCGCAGGTGACTCCTTTGGGGATATACACGAATGACCCACCCGACCATACCGCAGAATTCAATGCGGCAAACTTATTGTCTTCGGGGGGGATGATTGTCCCAAAATATTCTCGAAGTAGCTCTGGGTATTCGCGTAACGCGGAGTCGGTATCGGTAAAGATGATACCTTTTTCTTGAAGGTCTTTGCGAATGCTGTGGTAGACCACCTCAGATTCGTACTGAGCCGAAACACCAGCCAGAAACTTCCGCTCGGCTTCTGGAATCCCCAGCCGCTCAAATGTGTCTTTGATGGCTTGAGGCACGTCTTCCCACGTGCGTCCTTGATTTTCCGAGGGCTTCACGTAATAGACAATGTCATCAAAGTTGAGACGGTCCAAGTTACCGCCCCACCGAGGCATCGGTTTTTTGAAAAACACATCGAGCGCATGCAATCTAAAGTCGAGCATCCACTTCGGTTCCTTCTTGATCCGAGAGATTTCTTCAACGGTTTGACGGGTCAAGCCTCGATTGAACTTCAGGACGCCAACGTCTCCGTCATTAAACCCATACTGATACTCGTCGTTGACTAACATCTGCGGTTTAGTAGCCATTAATAAGTCCCTCCTTTACACCTGTACGCTCAGGGTGTCTACTCTTCGGGCGCTAATGCTTGCTCAAGTGCATTATGTGCTAAAGTGGCACATTTGACCCGGCTAGGAAACTGGGAGACGCCGTGTAGGGCTTCCAAATCCCCCAAATTATCGGGCTTGGCGCTACCCGTCAAAAACCCCTTAAAATTTTGTGCGATGGCCAACGCCTCTTCAGCACTTTTGCCTTTCACGGCTTCGGTCAGCATTGATGCGGACGCCATGCTAATCGAACAGCCTTGGCCACTAAACCGAACGTCGGACACTTTGCCACCCTCTAATTGTACATCGAGCGCGATCTCGTCGCCACATGTGGGGTTCAATAATCCGACCGATCTGGTCGGATTTTCGAGGCGCCCCCGGTTTCTCGGGTTCTGGTTATGATCTAAGATGGTTTCCCGGTACATATCATCGAGATTCATCGGCGAAAATACCTCTTGGTTTCTTCGATGGCGTGTACGAGCGCCTCGATGTCTTGGTGGTCATTGTATAGGTAGAAGCTGGCTCTGGCGGTGGAGCCTACCCCGAGCCACTGCATTAGTGGCTGCGCGCAGTGATGGCCGGCCCGAATAGCCACACCCAAGGAGTCAAAGACTTGCGCTACGTCATGGGGATGTACCTGGTCCACATTAAAGGCGACTACGCCACTATGGGGGCGTCGCGGCCCATAGACTGTCACCCCGGGTAGCGCTTGTAGGCGGTCAAATGCCGCCTCGCCCAATTCCCTCGTGTGGCGATGAATGCGGTCCATGCCTACGTGCTGAAGATAGTCCACTGCGGCTGCCAATCCGACGGCTCCCGCAATATTAGGAGTGCCTCCTTCAAATTTTTGAGGGATTTCGGCCCATGTCGCACTGTCTCGGTCCACGTAGGAAATCATCTCCCCGCCATACAAAACGGGATCGGTATCTTGGAGTAGCGGATAGCGGCCCCATAGCACGCCAATGCCAGTGGGTCCGCACATCTTATGGCCAGAAAAAGCAAGGAAGTCGGCCCCCAGTGTGGTGACATCGATCGGTTGGTGGGGCACAGACTGCGCCGCGTCTACGACCAAGATGGCATGGACCGCATGGGCGAGCTTAGCCACCTCGGTCACCGGGTTGATTGTCCCTAATACGTTAGACACTTGCGACATGGCCACGATTCGGGTCTTTTCGGTGATGACCGCTTTTGCCGCTTCTATTGTAATCTCTCCGTCCTCACCAAGTTCAACGAACCGTAATGTGGCCCCGTTACGACGCGCCGCCTGTTGCCACGGGATCAGGTTGGAATGATGTTCCATGGGGGAGACCACGATTTCATCGCCAGGCTCCAAGAGTTGATCCGCGAACCCTCGCGCCACCAGATTGAGACTTTCGGTCGTGCCCCGAGTAAACACAACTTCTTCAGGGCGGGTGGCGCCAATGAACGCGGCGATGGTCTTTCGAGCATTGTGAAACAGGGTCGTGGCCTCTTCGGCCAAGGTGTGCACACTACGCAGCACGTTGGCATTGTGCTGGGTATAAAACTCGATCTCGGCGTCAATTACGGTTGCCGGTTTTTGAGTGGTAGCAGCCGAATCTAGGTATACCAGCCGGTGACCGTTAATGGGACGAGCAAGGATTGGGAAGTCTTTTTTAAGATCCACCAGGGCGACATCCATCATTCTAGGATCT
>JAKADW010000203.1 GCA_021820165.1 Bacillota bacterium | reverse complement strand
GCAAGGTATCGCCCCATGCGAGTCCGTATCGGGTGTCACCGATATTGTAGGGGGCTTGCGACTCTTCCTTTGTTGGTCTGGCTGTGGCTGCGTCGAAGACAACGAAATCAAGGTGGCCAACGGTAAGGGTTGAGCTATCTACTTATAGGAGGGCTGCACGTGTCTCAGCAAAACGCAGAAGCCATGGCAGTCGAATCGCTCGCAACCTGTCCCGGGTGTTGAGAAGAGGACCCCCCGGAAAATCCCGAGCCAGGGGTTGTTGCTCAGAGTGGCAGGCGTCTCATGGATGTAAATAACACGATCTGAAAGGTGGTTGCGGGCAAGGCACTCAACTGCGTCCCGAGAACGCCGAAGGCGCACAAGATCCCAAACCACAACTTGGGCTGATGGATCAGGTCGAGAGCGATGAATCGGAGTCGCGCCTAGCCCGCGCCTCCTACGTTGTTGCCCTCATTTGATACAATGGACACATCGGTGCGCGAGGAGGCGGTATAGTGGAACTCGATCTACAACATGTCCCCCCTGCTATGCTCGATTCTTTACTGGTACTGACCAAGAGGCTCACGGCGCGACCGGATCGGCCAGGCTTTTGTCCAAAAGCGCCCACTCCCGTCGCCAAACCCCGCGGCGATTCGAGAGGCCCAGATCAATCTGAGACCAATAGACGAGAAATTGGTGAAACTAACCGTGGGGAGCCCTACCACTGGTCACGCATGTTAGTGATGCGCATGGTGCCGTCGGGCTCCTTGACTACAGTCATGGTTACCCAAGTGTTGTTAATAGCGCCGACGAAACGCTACTGACGGGACAGGTCATCACGCATATCTTAGGAGCCAATGCGTTGGTGCACCCCGATCCCTTAATGACGGGTGAAGACTTCTCTTATTACCTGGAGAAAGTACCCGGAACGTTCCTTAGTCTCGGATGCGGGAATCCTGCCGTGGGTGCCGTCTATCCTCCTCATCATCCCCATGTCACATTGGATGAGGATACGCTGCCAATCGGGGTATCGATTCTCACCTCGCTCGGCTTGGAATTTCTTATGTGGGGTGAATCAAATTGAAGGGAGTAACGTCCATGATTCCTCAGCATATCCAGTCCTTGCTACCGGAATTGGTAGCATGGCGACGCCATCTACATGCACATCCGGAGCTCGGCTTTAAAGAGCATGGGACTCAAGCCTTCATTCTACAAGCACTAGAATCTCAAGGACTCAAACCCTATGTTGCGGGTGACACGGGGGTGACGGTCGACATTGGTACGTCGGGGCCCCTCATATTAGCGCGGGCCGACATCGACGCCCTCCCCATCGACGAAGAAGCGGACGTCGACTATCGCTCCCAGAATCCAGGCGCTATGCATGCCTGCGGGCATGATGGCCACGTTGCCATGTTGCTCGGCGTGGCCAAAATTCTTCCGGATCTGTTGGCTACATCCGGTGGGAGGGCGCGCCTTATCTTTCAGCCTGCCGAAGAAACACATCCCGGTGGTGCTTTGAACATGATTCGTGATGGGGTGCTTGAGGGGGTATCTCGTGTTACGGGCCTTCATCTTCAGGCGGAGATGCCGGCCGGACGCATCGGAGCCCGTGTGGGGGTGCAGTCGGCCAACTCGGACCGCTTTCGCATTCTCATCACCGGGCGCGGGGGTCATGGCTCGGCACCGCACAACACTATCGATCCGATCCCCGTGGTTGGCCAATTGATTAGCGCACTACAGACCTTGGTATCTCGGCATGTTAACCCGACGGATGCCGCGGTCCTCACCATCAGCGCCGTTCAATCGGGTTCTGCTTTCAACGCCATTCCCTCGACCGCCGAATTGAAGGGGACCGTGCGCACCTTTAAGCAAACGGTTCGCGACAGTCTCGAAGCTGCCATGCGGACCATGGTGGAGGCCACAGCGACGGCCTCAGGGGCAATCGGGACTCTTGATTACATGCGGGGGTACCCGAGCGTCGTCAATACCGAACCCGAATGGAACGTGTTCCGGTCGGTGGTGGACGAATATGCCGGACCGGGCGCTTGGCTAGATGTCGACGAACGCATGGGTGGGGAGGACTTCTCGTATTACTTGCGAGAACGGCCCGGCGTCTTTTGGAATCTCGGGGCCCAGGCAGGGCCCAACCCTTATCCACACCACCACGGGCGATTTACTTGGGATGAAACGGTCATGCCGCTCGGGACCTGGATTATGGCACGCACCATTATGGCCTACGCGAAGGCTTAAATCCGACCCGAACAATTAGTGAAGGGGGTATTCTGATGTCACAGCACCAAGCTGGTGCCAGTCTAACCACCGAAACCGTCCGATCGGTAGCAAGCAAAAGCACCCAACGATTTATTGGGATTCTTTTTATTGCATCGATTCCCGCGTTCCTTGAGGGGTTTGACTGACAATAATCTCTTTACTTTCGGGGCGCCCTCTTTGTGCTGACCTTCCTGTTCGGGGCGGGGTATCTCTTTGGGCTTAACCGTTGGGTTGGCACAAGATTCCACCCATGACACGATTGCCGGGAGTGTGACAGCGTGGATTTACCTGGTGTTCAAAGTGGGGGGCCCTCTTTGGCGGCCCGATCTTTGCTTTGTGGATTCCCTCGAGATTCAAGACCGCGGGACTCGTGACGCTAGGCCTTACCAGCGTTTTATCCTTAATTCTCACGTTCCTCACCCGCCCCGTCGCCCAAAGTAACACCGACCTGTCCCACTAAAGGGACGTCATTGGCTTGCCTCGATTGGACACCAGCGGGCAGGACCCTAGTCTAAGGAGTTTGTGTCTATCGAGTTGGAACCACGTTGGGGCGAGCCCCAAAAGCATGCCGGTTCGCGTGACTCGGGGATTCGCATAGACCTCTATCTCGCTTGGCCTCGCGATTTTGGGTAATATGGAACCCAGTAGACCAACTGGAGGGGATCCGTATGACCGTAATGGAAATCATGGTAGGGATATTGCTGGTATTAAACGTTCTGTTTCTAATCCTATTAATCACCGGGAACGTTTCGAGGACCCTCAAAGACTACTTGGCTGGGCAGATCGCGACCGTAGAAAAAGGCCAAGAGCGGACCGACAAAGCTCTCCGCGACGAGATGGCGCTCGGCCGTCAAGAAACGGCGCAAACCGCCATGCGCCTACGAGAAGACCTCGAGCATCAGGTCAAGACGCTGTCGGAGATGGTCACGACGTTACTGCGTACTCAACTAGAAGATCAGGTAAAACGATTCGACGGGATGCGCGAACTGCAACAAAACTCTTGGAATCAGATCGAGATACATCAGAAGTCGCGATTCGATGCATTTGCAGAAAATACCCACCAAATGATTCAACAACAGAACCGAAATCATGTCGATCTTTTGCAGGGCATGGCCTCGCAACAAAAAGATCACTTGGATTCCTTCATGAAACAATTAGTAGAGTTGACTCAAATGAACGCCAGCAAACTGGAGCAAATCCGCACCACGGTCGAAGGTCAATTGACCGCATTACAGAAGGATAACAGTGAGAAACTCGAGAAAATGCGAGCGACGGTGGACGAAAAACTACACCAGACTTTGGAGCAGCGCTTAGGGGAGTCGTTTAAGTTGGTGAGTGAGCGGCTGGAGCTGGTGCAAAAAGGGCTGGGGGAGATGCAGAGCTTGGCTTCCGGGGTAGGAGACTTAAAAAAAGTCCTGACCAACGTAAAATCTCGAGGCACCTGGGGAGAAATCCAACTCGATAACATCCTCGAGCAGGTACTCACGCGCGATCAATACGAAGAAAAGGCGGTGGTCAAAGTGGGCAGCGCGGAGCGCGTCGACTTTGCGATTCGTTTGCCCGGCCACGAGGGAAAACAGGACGTCGTGTTCCTCCCGATTGACGCGAAATTCCCCCTGGAAGATTACCAAAGGTTGGTTGAAGCACAAGATGTAGGGGATTTGGGTCAGGCGGTGGAGGCAGGCAAGATGCTGGAAACCCGAATTAAAACGGAAGCAAAAAGCATCCGGGAAAAGTATTTGAACCCGCCTCGTACCACGGACTTTGCCCTGTTGTTTTTACCGATTGAAGGCTTGTTTGCCGAGGTGCTGCGGCGTCCCGGACTGTGGGAAACCGTCCAACGTGACTATCATGTCATTATCACCGGACCCACCACCATTACCGCGCTCTTAAATAGTCTAAACATGGGATTTCGAACTTTGGCCATTCAAAAACGGTCGAGTGAGGTGTGGAGACTCCTGGGGGCGGTCAAGACCGAATTCGGCAAATTTGGAGAAGTGCTAGAAAAAACGCAGAAGAAGTTGCAAGAGGCTAGTCACACGATTGACACGGCGGCCACGCGGACCCGGGCCATTGAGCGAAAACTGAGAACCGTTGAGGCCTTGCCTGTTGAAGACGTTGAGCCACTCTTAGAACCATTGGACATCGGTGCGCTTGATTGAGTAGGTGACAAGAGGACCTCGGTCCATGACTAACACGAATGGTGAATCGGGGGTGGGTCATAAATACGATCACAGACCCCAAGGCCGTGATATGGATCGGTGGGAATGCCTTAGGCCATGAACTCTCCT
>JAKADW010000202.1 GCA_021820165.1 Bacillota bacterium | reverse complement strand
GAAATTCTCGGTTTAGTGTTCACGGCGTTGGGCATTTGGCGGCTGGTGTCTTTAATGACACCCAATAGTGTGGCGTCCACCATGGTCCTGGATGCCGCCGTGGTACTTTTGGTTATGCATGCCGGCGCCAAATTCGTGCTGTTCTCCGCCACAGATTTTACGGGTCGCTGGGGTCAGACGCTCGACCGACTTGGAGGATTGGTCCGCGGGTCCGGATGGGTTGCCGGGTTGAGCTTATTGGCAACGGCGACCTTGGGAGCTTTTCCTCCGCTGGGTGGCTTCGTCGGGGAATGGCTACTGCTGGAAGGCATCTTGATGCCCATGGGAGAGGGCACCGGTGTGGCTCAGCATCTGGGGTTGATGGTGGCTGGTGCCGGTCTGGCGTTGGCGGTAGCTATCGGTGTGGCCGCCTATCTGCGATGGTACGGATTTATCTTTTTAGGTGTTCACCGTGGCATGAAACCGGTGAGCGGGGAGCAGCCACGGCGGTCCTTCGTCGTTGCATTGGCGATGCCACTGGCGTTGGTGATAGTCGCTGGCCCCGGCGTGCCATGGTTCCTGCCTTGGATCAACCATGCCCTGGCACCCTATCTCACCTCAGGGAGTCCTGTGGTCGCGCCCACCTTTATCAATCCCCAAAGCGCGGCCCCCTTGCTCCCCATCGGGGCAAACTTAGTCCCAGCCCCCGGAGCGCACGGCACCGTGTTCTTTCCTCAGGCGTTTAACGTGGGTAACCCCTATGTCTTGTTCTGGATGGCGCTTCTACTCACCCTGGTGGTGGCCCTATTACGGAAACTATTTCGCCGCGGGAAGGGAACCCGGTTGGTGAGTCCCTGGAATGGGGGAGCGGAACCCTTTGCCGCACGCACCAGTTGGTCGGCGGAAGGCTTCGTCCATCCCTTGAGGCTCGCCTTCGCAAAGTTTTACGGCTTGTCGCGCACCCGCACACACTCGGAGGGTGCCCACTTCTATCGCCACACCATTATCAATCGGCTTGAGGAGCAAGTATACGCTCCTCTGATTGCTGGGGGGCGTTGGGCTTCGAGCCACATTCGGCGAATTCAATCGGGCCGCCTGAACCAATACGTTACCTATGTTTGGATTTTTGTGGTCCTCGGCATCGTCGTGGGCATGTGGCGCTAGTGGTAGAAGGCGCTACCACATCGTCCATTTAGAGTTTTTGAACGGGACTCCCTCTTGGTGAAATCCATCGCGTAGCGGCTTCTGGATCAAGGGGCCTATACTCACGCGGCATGTGGGTTTGAATGACGCGATTGGATGAATGTCGTCCGCTATAATATGAATATGACAAAGGATGAGACATACCCCCTAACGATAGTAGGAACCCGTATTACGCTCCGCGATTTCACGCGGGACGATGGTGAAGCGGTGGATGCCTATGCCTCGGATCCGCTGGTGACCCGTCACCTTGACTGGGGCCCCAACACGAAGGCCCAAACCGAGGAGTTTCTGTGGCATGTCATTGATTTGGCTCACATCGTGCCTCGTCAGCACTTTGAACTCGGCATTATGGAAAACGCCACCCATCGTCTCATCGGTGGTGCCCGCATCACCGTAAGAAGCCCCATTCACCGGATGGGAGACATCGGCTACGTTCTTCGTCGCGATTCTTGGGGTCAGGGATATGGGACCGACGTAGCTCGGCTACTCATCCGATTTGGCCTTGCCTCTTTGGGTCTCCATCGCATCGAAGCGACATGCGACCCGGAGAATCAGGCCTCCAGAAGAATCCTCGAGACGTGTGGCATGGTGATCGAAGGGCGCCGGAGGGAGCACCTTTGGATTCGCGGCCACTGGCGCGATTCCCTGCTTTTTGCCGTGCTGGAGCCTAACAGGCCGGGTGGCGCACCTAGTGAGAATGGCTGACACGTCCCGCCTCATTTTCACGGTGTCCCCAAGAGCTCGCCGTTTTCGGGTGCGGCCGCCGGCCTAATTACTCGGAAGCCCGCCCACTCGGAATTTACCCCTCAGGTTATTGAGACATGGACACTCGGGCGTTACAATAGGACCCTTACGTCGGGGGTTAGAGGAGATCGGTCATCATGCTCAATGTCCTTAGTGTTGTGGGTAGCGTGGCCTTTGCCGTGAGCGGTGCTATGGTGGCCATCGAGGAAGATTATGACCTCTTTGGCATTTTAGTGCTTGGCTTCATCACTGCCTTCGCTGGGGGGATGATTCGAAATCTCATCGTGGGTCTTCCCGTAGCCCCCGTCTGGCATCAGACGGGGCCCTTCTTGGCTGCCTTGGGCGCCATGCTCGTGGCCATTGTTGTGCCGTCCTCATGGATGGCCTCGACCCGATGGCTCATCGCCTTGTTCGACGCGGCCGGTCTCTCCACGTTCGCTGTTCAGGGCGCGCTTTATGCCGCGGGAGCACACCTCCCGGTGGGGGCGGTCATCATCGCCGCCATGATGACGGGCATCGGCGGGGGCATCATTCGTGACCTTCTCGCCCAACGAAAGCCCTTGGTGTTGAGGGCGGATGCCTATGCCGTCTGGACCCTATTGGCAGGCGCGGTCATCGCGTTCGGATGGGTGAACTCCCATGTCGCTTGGCAAATTTACGCCCTCCTGACGGGAACATTCGTACTTCGCTGCCTGTCGATGATACTTCATTGGAAACTCCCGCACGTGAAGCGTTCTGGGGAAGGGGATATTGGCCTCCAGCATCCAATCGACGGCTAAGGTGGCTTAGGGGAATTCCTATGGGATCCACAGGAGTTCACCATGCATCGCGAAAGTGGAGCTGAAAAACTGGGGGGATTTGGATGGAGGGATTGTCGCGTTGTCAAATTTTATCCTTTCGGCGCAAAGTCGGTGCCCTGGATGAGCGACTTCCCGCCGGAGAGACGTCCCTTCGGCAAGCCGCGTGGGCCGGACTTCAAGACAGCGTGCCTCGGGCGGCACTACTTTCTATCCACGCGCGCGTCAAAGACACTAAGCCCACAACCTCGGAGGATCCCGCTTTGGTCCAATTTGGGTCCTCGCTTTAGCGTGTTTGTGGTCCCCGCCTGCGCTCGGGCCGTATTTTCCTTAGGGACGCTTCCGGTGAGTCGGGCACGGCGGAAGCGGGCCGAGACTCTCACTCGGCGTCTAGAGACTCTTCTTGGCGAGGACCGGCTTCCCTATGCCGAGGAGGCCGAGAGAATCGGTGTACACCATCAAATAGTTCGTTATGCGGCGGCAACCGGAACCGTGCTCATTCGATGGGAGGGCGCGCGACAACCGATCATGTGGACGGTCCCGGCGCCCTCGATGAGCCCCGAGGAAGCTCGGCTAATTGAGAAGGAGGCGGCCTCGCTCCCGCTTCCCGGGCTCCAGGGAGAGGTTCGTGGCCGCTTTGAAGATTAGTGAGATCCTCGTTGCGATATTGGCGAAGATGCACCTTGGGGTTTGTCTGAGCAGCGGTCTACATCCGGTTGCCCATTCTCCGTTTAATTGAAGGGTGGTCATAGCCGATGCCATAGCATCCACCGGTCTCTTTCCCATGGAGGAGTACGAGGTCTTCCCGGTAATCATGCCCGACAAGAGGGCCGATTGGGCTTCACCAGCAACCCGGCGCGGAGGCTCCCGTCCTTCAGGGCGGGGAAGAAGCGCGTGCGGGCTCGTTGACTAAAGGTGCAAGACCAGGGCGTTTTTGTACAGCATATAAAAGGCCACAGCGATAATCACGGCCGAAAAAATATAGTTTAAGGCGGCCCGACGCTGACTGAGCCGTGTGGCCAAGCGCGCCCCGAGAATTCCCCCTAAGGCTCCACCGAGGATGAATTCGCCAAATGCGAGCCAATTGATGAGTCCTGCTAGCGAGTAGTTTACGGCCGTTGTGAGTCCGAATACGCCTACCGCGAAAAGTGAGCTGCCAATGGCTTCAATGAAACTGAAGTCAGCGGCAAAAATGAGGGCCGGTACGATTAAAAATCCGCCGCCGATGCCAAAGAAACCCGATAACGCACCGACGAGAAATCCTGCCATAACGACCCTGCCCCAGTGTACCCGAATGGGGATGAGAGCGGCTGTGCCGTCTTCATTTTCAGCGACTCCCGACACCGCCGGGTGTATCCGCGGCGCGGGACGAGCCGCCCGTTTGAGCATGAGCCCGGCAATCACAAACATTAATAGCGCAAACAAAAAGAGGAGTGTGCTCCCATGGAGGCGCTTTCCAAGCTCGGAACCCAGAAAGGCGCCCAGAATTCCGGGGACGGAAAACCCGATGGCTGGCTTCCAGCGGACATGACCGTGTCGAGCGTGAGTGAACAGATTAAAGAATGCATTGACCGATACTGCTAAGGCACTGGTTCCGATGACGACGTGGGCGTTTTTAAGCCGTACCAGATACAACAAAAAAGGGACGGCCAGGATGGAGCCTCCGCCGCCGAGAAGCCCCAGGCTTAATCCCACAATGCCCCCGGATAGAAGAGACAACACCGACTGTTCCATCGACACGCGAATCCCCTCCGTGGTTTAGTATGAAGTGAGGTCCATCCGCACATCCTCAGGACAAGCGGCTTGACATCATATACCCCAATGGGTATCAATATACGTATAAGGTGTG
>JAKADW010000201.1 GCA_021820165.1 Bacillota bacterium | reverse complement strand
GCGTTCGAGCAGGCGCCAACCTTCTTTGGCCTGCCTTTACGGTAGCCATTCCCCTTCTTATTCAAAACCCTTGGCATGCCGAGGCTCTCGGTTACGGCGCCGTTCGCACTCTATGGGGTCTTAGTACCGTGCTCGGCACCTGGATTCTCATCCCCCGCCTATTTACGAAGTTGCGCCTGGCGTATTTTCTCTCTTGGGGATTGACGGGGATCGCTTTCTGGCGCATCGGGCTCACCCCGCACCTTACCACAGCACTCGTCTGGGTCTTTATCGGTGCTCTTTCGAGTCCTATCGTGCACGTAGCGCTTGATAGCCATATTGGAACCCAAGTCGACGCGTCCCTTCAAGGCGGCGTGTTCGCCATCCAACGTCTGGTGATGGGCATCGTAAACCTCGTGGGGCTCTTCTTCATTACCGGGGTAATTCGACGAGTACAACCGGGCCCTGGATTAAGCGATGCGGGGATCGCAATGGGCGCAACCGCAATCATGGGGTTGCTTCTATGGAGCGTTGTGCACGCTTTCCATAACCAAAAAGGTCAGGTATCGGAGGATAAGCGCGCCTAAGTCCGCGTAAAGATCGATGCCTGCATACTCACCCAGAACGCTAACGTCGCAAGTTCTCATGGAGAGTGCTGCGTGCCCTCTTCAGATGCCTCTGGTCGCGAAGAATTGCCCGCTCATGACAACCGCATTGCCCGGATGCACACAGCGCACCATATCCATTCATGGCCGCCTCCCCAGACTGCAATACCCGGCCGCAACACTTGCAGACCGCCCAGCGTTCACCGGACTCCCGGTGACCTCGATCGTCCAGCGTCTCCCAAAGCTCATAGCCGCAGCCTAGGCATACCCAACTCCGCCCGAGGGTGAAGAAGTCTTTGAACCATTCACGGCAATCCCAAACCAGGCTCTGGCATTGAGGACACGAAATCGGCGGCTCCACCCGCCATTTCCGTCGGCTCATGGCCATCCCCCCATCTCCGTGATTCCCCTCAGCATAGCAAAAACCAACCGGGGGAGGCCACATTGGTGCGACGCTTGAAACATCTTTCCGCCAGAACGCGTTATGATAGAAAACCGCCCCGAAGGAGGCTCCCATGCGACCCCTATTGATGCTTCTGACCGTATGCGGACTCATGGCCGCAACCGTTTCGGGTTGCGGAAACAGCGTTCCCATAGTGCCAAAGATTCCCCCCAAAAGCCCAAGGAGAGTACTGCACGCCACGGCGCTCCCGTCCGTTATGGTCCACAATTGGAAGGCACCATCGTGGCCATTCATCCGGGCCCGAAAACCAGAGTCACTCTGAGAAACGTTCAAGAAGTCCTAAAAAATAACGGGCCGTTTCACCATCACCCGATACTGACCGTAACCCTGGGGCCAGGAAAGTTCGTGTCCCCCGGCCATTGGCAGGCGGCAGGCGACGCCATGGATCTCTTTATCGGCGAGTCTATCGCTGCCGTTCCGGACGCCATCGCGAGCACCATAACGGGAAATCCGCACAACTTCTCCGGAATCGTCCATGGGATCCAAGGTTCGTTGGTAACATTGCAAAAAGTCACGTTCGTCGGCGACAACAGCCACGGAACGGCCATCTACCGTCTGCAACCGACCTTGACTCGATTTCACGTGACGCCGTACAGCCGCTTTTCATGGGAAGGGAACGGCGGGCAATCACTGCCATTCTCCCATCTTCGGGTGGGGCAATTTGTTGACGGCGCGTGGGAAGGATCCAAAGATTATCCCATTGCCGACCAGTGGACTGTCTTCCCTTCAGCCAAAGCCTTCGGAGCGGTCCTAGAGAAGCCGGATGGGCGGAAGCCCCAGTAGAGCTTGCATAGAGCGCATCATGCACGGCCACACTGCCCTTAACACTGCAAGGGGGGTCCGCCGTGAATACATCCTGTCGACGTCTCAGCGCTGCAACTGCCCTCATACTCCTGGCAGCGTCATCCGCGTGCGGCGCCCCCGCCCGCCTACCCGGGCCGCGCATTAGTCTTCCTCCACCCTCAGCGCGGATGAAGGGAATGACCGAGGCCGCCTATACCCCACATGTTTTCACGTCCCAAGCCGTGACGAACTCGATTATTCACCTGCATCAAGACGGTGTGAATTGGCTTTCCATTCAAGCCGCCTGGTATCAAAAGACCAACACGTCGGACACGATTGCTCCGAGCCCACAAAAGACCCCCACGGACAGAAGCGTCACCTATTTGATTCGCTTAGCCCACAAAGAAGGGATGCGAGTCTTTTTCGACCCGTTCGTTAACTCCATGACCGGAAGCGGCTGGCAAGCCTTGTTCGCGCCCAAGTCGCCCAAAGCTTGGTTTGCCTCTTTCGATAAATACTTAGCGCATTACGCCAAGCTGGCTCAAAAGGACCATGTTGACCTCTTGGCCATTGGCGACGAATTTGACTCGCTGGACGATGTCCCCGCCTACCAGCCCTATTGGGCGCATGCCATCCAAATAGCCCGCCACTACTATCACGGGCCGATCACGTATGGGGCTGATTTCCCCCATTATCAGAAAGTCACCTTCTGGAAGGACCTGGACGACGTGGGAATCGATGCGTACTTCCCATTAAGCTCGGCGACCAACCCTTCCGTTTCAGCCATGGCAGCCACATGGAATAGCTTGGCTGATCAAATCCAGTCCTGGCGGCTATCAGCGGGGCTCTCCAAGAAACCCTTTGTCGTCACTGAACTCGGCTATCCCTCGGAGGACGGAGCTGCCACCACCCCCGGCACTTGGTTCCCCCATCAACCCGTGAATCTGGCTATCCAACAAAAGTGCTATCTGGCCACCTTTGAAAGCCTCGGGAAGCGCCCCTGGGTGAAAGGGATTATGTGGTTCTGGTGGGCCAACCCCTCAAACCCTGACTGGGAAGGCGGACCCAAGGACAACGGATATACGCTTCGCGGAAAGCCGGCCGAAAAAACCCTCAAGGCCTTCTTTACCGGATCGGGGTCGACCATCCGTAAGCACAACGTGGTTCGAAAATCTTAAGAAGTCTCCGGCATCTAAACGGTGAGGTCGAGTCGATAGCGGTACCAAGTCCGGCCCTTTTCGTCCCTGCCTTCTTCAACGCGTCGAAAGCCCATCCGCTCAAAGAGACGCTGACTTTGCACGTTGTGGGCCCAAATTTCCTTGGCCCACATTTCCGTATAACCAAGGGCCCGGGCCCGCCGGATGAGGAGTGCCAATACTCGAGCACCAATGCCACGAGATCGCCAACCTTTATCGCCAATCACAATTGGCGTAGTATCGGGGGACAATGTCACGTCCCCAATAGGTAGCCATTGGCCATTTTGGTTGACTTCAATGAAGTACACCTCTCCATGGGTATTGAGATAGTGATACATGCGGCCCACCCGTGCCTCATCGTAGGGCGCTTCGTCCATCCCTCCGACCCCATCCAAGACGTCCCGATCGCGATACCATTTTAAAGCCATGTGTATGGCGTGGTCGCCCTCGCGAAATGGCCGAAGCCTCACCACGCCGTCCGAAAGGGGCGCTTCACCCCGCGACTCCATCGTTGCTCGCCTCCATTCTCTACTAATGGGTTACCCCATCAATTTCGATCCAAGAGCCGCCATGCCGGTCGATTTACCGTCATTGACCGCACAGGTCATTGGACATCCTCCCCCGGCTTAAGTCGGGGATTCCCAACCCTCACGCATCGGGCTTCCTGCTTTTCGCCCATTATTTTTTTGGCTCGTACCGTTCGTCCCGAAGAGGGTCCTCCCATGCTCACCGGGGTCGCGCTCTCTATCGTGCTCCGACCGGCGCCGGGTTAAATATTGTTCGCCGGCTGTCATCGCTATTGGCCACGCCTCACCTTCTAAGAAATAGCGAGGCCTCAGGACCTGTCGATTCTCCCTCATTATAGGCAGACAGGGCGGGCCTCGCGAGAGGCACCGCCCTCTTTGTCATGGTCGGAGCCGTTTCAGATCTCGCGGAAAGAGGGTAGCCTCCCGAATGTTGGAGAGCCCCAAGAGTCTGGCCGTTAACCGTTCAAGCCCAATGGCAAATCCCCCGTGAGGCGGCATGCCGTACCGAAAGGCAGATAAATACCCCTCCAACCCTTCCGTCGTGAGTCCTCTCTTCTTTAGAGCGTCGAGATAGTCCTCATCGCGATGAAGGCGCATGCCACCCGTCACAATTTCCTGACCCCGGAACAACAAATCGAAGCTTCGGCTATACACCGGGCGCTCCGGATCCGGAGCCGTGTAAAATGGGCGTTTGGCAGTTGGGTACCCTTCCACGAAGAGAAAATCAGATTCGTATTCTCGCCTCGCCCAGACTCCCAACCAGTCTTCGTGGGTCGGAGACAAGTCCGGCTCCTGTGCCAGATTTTGACCGAGGGCCTCTCCCACCTGTGTCAGCGCATCCGCGAAATGGATCACGGGAATCTGGTCGGGCACACGCGGCCAACCGTTGTCGCCGGAATCGGCCCTGGCCTCCCCTAGCATCACGTCCAACAAATCCCGCAAGAGGCTCATGAGTTCCTGGGGGCTCTCGATAAAGCCGACTTCCACGTCTAAGGAGACGTATTCGCTTAAGTGCCGCCCGGTGTCGTG
>JAKADW010000200.1 GCA_021820165.1 Bacillota bacterium | reverse complement strand
CTGATGGTCTCTTTGTCTCCATCGGCCATCGACCCAATACCGAATTTCTTGGTGGCCAATTGCAGTTAGACCCCGTCGGCTATATTCTTACTAACCCGCGCAACAGCGCAACGAGCGTGAAAGGCGTGTTCGCGTGCGGCGACGTCATGGATCCGCATTATCGACAGGCCGTAACCGCAGCAGGCAGTGGTTGCCGCGCGGCCATGGACGTAGAGAAATATCTCGAGGGCGCCTTTGTCCATGATTGGTCGATGGCCCTCGGCTAATTGGTATGACCCAGAATCGATGGATTAAATACGGAGGGAGCCAACCCAAATGGCACACGTGATTACGGGATTATGTATGGACACCAAGGACCAAAGCTGCGTGGAAGTTTGTCCGGTGGATTGTATTCATCCGGCGAAAAATCTTGATGGTGAGGCGGCTTTTGACGCCACACCGCAACTTTACATCGACCCCGAAGTCTGTATCGACTGCGGAGCCTGCGCCCCAGAGTGTCCGGTTGGCGCCATTTTCATGGACGAAGACCTTAAACCGGAGGACGAAAAATACATCGAGATTAACCGTAATTACTTTCAATCCTAATTTAGGAGAATGTAGGACGGCGCCCCGACTCTGAGGCGTCGTCTCTTTTGTGGTCGTTTTATTGCGCAGTAGCCGGATGGGGGTGCATGACGGCAATTAAAGGCAGCGTCAAAAATACTAGGGCGGATAGGATCCAGACCACGGGCGTCGTGCCCCAGGGTCCGGCCAGAGCAATAAGCGGAGTCATTAAGAGAGCGCCAATGCCATTGCCAAATCCTACGGCGATCCCGGACCCCAGCGCCGGATTTTCCTTAAAGATATCTTGCGCCAACAACGTGGTGACGGGACCCGATCCAAATAAGGCCATGCCTAGGAGTGCTAATAGCGGCCACTGCCAAAAGCCTACGGCAACACTAAATCCCAGCAGGAACACCCCGGATAAAATAGTGGTCAACCAAAGCACGCGTCGTCTTCCCCAACGATCTGAGAAAGTCCCGCCCATGAGGTTACCAATCACCCCGATCCCAATCATGACCGACACCAAGCTGGCACTCGCGGCAATACTTCCCCCGCGGGCGCGCCAAGCGATGGGTGCAAGCGTAATGATGCCATAAGTCGCGGTGGCGCGTAACGTGGTAAAGCCCACTAATCCAAGCGTTGGACCGATGTGTTTTCGCCACTTAATTTTCGCCATCAGGCGATTCCGGGGTTCGAGCCCGGGAGTCATCGGAATGGTCCACGGGGCTGTTATAAGGTACGGTATGGCGAGCCAAATCAGGCCCTTCATGCCAAAAGCTGCCACCAAAAGGCCTGCGGCCAGCGGGCCGAGCCCGCGCCCGAGTTCGCCCCCAACCAAAAACACGGACATCGATAGCCCCTCCCGTCGGGCTCCGACGCGGCGCGCGGCGGTCAACGCTTGGGGATGGAACAAGGTATTGCCGACCCCAATCAGGAAGAGTAAGAGCACCATCCAAATAATCGAGTGGAAAAGTCCCATGAGTACGGCGCCTAGGGTGGTGAGAAAGAGCCCACCGGTCACAAAGAGTTTTCCGCCCACTCGATCGGCCCACCACCCGGCCAAGGGCTGAAAGCTTTGACCAAAGATTAAGGCGGTCATCAAGACCCCGATGAGCGTCATCGGCACATGCTGGTCTACGGCCAGCACCGGCAAAACCCCCGGCAAAAAGTTCGCCATCCCATCATTGAGAAAATGTCCCACAATGAGGGCACTAAGCGCTCGTGGACTTCCCTTGCGTGAGACCGAAGCAGCCTGCTCCATGCCATCCCTCCGTTGGAGTGGGTATCATCATGATGATCTCGTCAACCCGCCCCTTCCTATTGTCTCCGGCTAGAACTTTTGCTAGCATGGTGGCGACCACAGTGAGGTGTAGCTTTGCCTAAAATTTTCCTCGTCCGCCACGGTACTCCCGTGGTGTCCCATGAAGTGCCGGCCAGAGATTGGCCTCTTTCTGATGCCGGACGTGATGCCGTGACAGGGCTTGCGAGCCAGCACGATTGGCCTTTGGTATCCGGTATCTATCACAGTCTTGAGCCCAAAGCAAAAGACACCGCCAAAGTGTTAGCCCAGCATCTCAGTGCCCCTCTGGTCGCCTGGCCGATGCTGGGCGAAATTCCTTTCGAAACCCCAATATTTTATGACCCAGAGACGTTTGAAAGTTTCGTGAGAGACTTTCTCCAACGGGGAATCCAAGGTCCTTTCCAAGAAACGTATCACGAAGCCGAAAGTCGGATTGTCCACGCGTTGCACTCGATTGTAGGTCAAGACGGACCGGGACTGCCCATCGCGGTAAGTCACGGTCGTATTCTCGCGGTCTTGTGGTCGTATCTTCTGGGAACCAGACTTAGCGTTCGCCAGTGGCGCGAGATTCCGATGCCGGGTCTGGCTCTCGTTGACCTCGCAGGACCCTCCGTGATCCAGCCCTGGACTCCACCCCGTTAGCGCTTCAGGCTCTTTACATTGGTGCTATGAGGAAGTCCCTTCAACTCCGGGTGTAAGTAGCTTCGGATACGCGCGATAGCGATGGCGACCTCACCAAATCCGGTGGCGATTAATTTTATCTTGCCATCATAAGAAGCCACGTCGCCTACCGCATAAAACCCCGATCGATTGGTTTCCATGCTCGCCAGCGACACCACAATACTCGGTCCTTTCAGGGTAAGATTCCAGGTTTTGACCGGACCCAAGTCCGGAACAAACCCGAGGCCTCCAATGACCGCATCGACCGCAAGCATCGCCTCGGTGTCATTGTCGGTGTCAATGAGGCGCAGTGCTTCGACGCGTTCTTGGCCCACAATTTCCTCGACTTCGGTAAATGTATAGACAGATATGTTATCGGCCTCAAACACTTGGCGCAGACTATCTTCTTGCGCTCGAAACTGGTCGCGACGATGTATCAGGTGCACCCGTCGTGCGTAGGGAGCAACCGCTAAGGTCCAGTCCACCGCAGTATCGCCGCCACCCACCACAGCCACCTCTCGGCCCGTAAAGTGGGTTAACGCCGGGACTAAATAATATACGCCATTGGATTCGAATCGCTCCGCATTTTTAGCCGGGAGTTTTCGTGGCACAAAGGACCCCAGCCCGACCGCAATTAATACCGTTCGGGTCCGATGGGTGCCTTGGCTGGTGGTCAAGAGAAATTCGGTGCCTTCTTCACCCTCTACCTCCTGCACCGACAACACGGATTCCTCCATGCAGACGGTCGGCGTGAATCGCATCATTTGGGTGATGAGGGCCGAGGCAAGATCCTTGGCTAAGATCGAGGGAAACCCCGCGACGTCATAAATCGGCTTTTCGGGATAGAGGGCGTAGAGTTGGCCCCCAAGTTCCGGTAGGCTCTCGATAATCTTGACCCGCATACCATGCAGGCCCGCCATAGTCGCTCCAAATAGGCCGACCGGGCCTCCCCCAATCACCGTCACGTCATATAATTCCATCTCATCACTCCCCGACGATACACGTTAGCTTTTTATGATACTAGAGCAACGGATCAATCGCAATCAGGATATTGCACACGGCCCCTCTGGTCCGAGCCTCCCGTAAACCATCGTGCTGTCGGGGGCGATCCCCGCCTTGGGGCTCCCGCGATGACGCACCGGCACCCGCTGTTCGGTAATCGCGGGATGCACGGCACACCAGCGGGGCGGGCTAGTGGCCAGCAGTTGTGTGGCCGCTTGTTCGGCCTCCTGAACGGTGGGAAAGGTCTAACGGGCAAGCTTCTTATTGAGGCGATCGTAGCGTGCCCGGTCCTGGGCGATTTCCCGTTGCAGGCCGTGCTCTTTTTTCTTGTCCAGAGCGGACGAGTGGTAGACCAAGGCCCGGGCGGGTTGCTCGAGAAAGGTGACATCAAACGTCTTGCTTGGTACGTGGACACCGAGCTTTTGCCGGACGCGGCGATCGACTCCAGCGATTCCCAAGCCTCCGGGGTGTCCCACGCCTGCATTTTTAATGCCCCGCACAAGGCAAACCGAACCGCTAATCGCCCGAGCCACGACATCCCCGCCTGGCGGATTTGCTGAATGGCCGCGTCCGAAAATATCGCGGAGCCCGCAATGTAGCAGGTACCTTTCCAAAAGTCCTCGGGGAAATCCTGATCTAATTGCGCGCCCCACGTCGCATTCCACTTCACATCGGATGTGTTGCCTGCTAGCATTTGACCCGCTAACACACAACCTTCGGTATCCATGGTGACCCCGGCCATGATTCGCTTGAGGTTGGCGGTGGTATCGGAGTGTGCCAGGTCCGTGCGCGTCGGATGCACCACTTGCATGCGCACCCCGATGATCGCCAGCAATTGCGAGCCATGCTCCGCGAGGTCTTCGAGAGTGCGTCCGAGTGCATCATCATTAAATTGGGACGTCTATCAACCCTCCGCTGGCTTATAATAAATCTTCTCCGGTCCCGTTTATACCTAAATCTCTAGAGAGCCTTTTGCGCTGTGCGGATTCCCTTGGAGTGTAAGGCTTTCCGGGGTCAGTTAAAAATATTTTCCCCCAAGACTTCACGGAAGAATGCGGGTTTGCGCCCGAGAACCGCGTCTC
>JAKADW010000199.1 GCA_021820165.1 Bacillota bacterium | reverse complement strand
GATTCGGGTATGGTCAGCTGGAAGGGAACTGTACTGACAGGGTTGAAACCTTATGTAATCGCTCGACATGGCGTAGCGCGTACCTATCAGGATCTTCGATTGTTTGGCTCCATGACCGTGCGGGAAAACGTACAGGTCGTCATGGAAACAAGTTTCAAAGACGGATTCGGACATCGAAAAAAAATGATCCGCGAGCGAACCGACAGCATTTTAAAGTCAGTTGGACTTCTGGGCGTGGGAAGCCGTCGGGTCGAGGAATTATCTTATGCGGAAAAGAAGTTTCTCAGTTTAGCACGACTTTTAGCGACAACCGCCGATTTGCTACTGTTGGACGAACCAGCGTCCGGATTAGACTCAACGTCTCAGGGGGATTTTGTGACGTTTGTTAGGTCGTTGCCGACCCATGCAAAGACAGTATGCCTAGTGGAACACAACCTGGAGCTGGTTCGCAATTTGGCTGAAGAAGTCATCTTTATGGACTCGGGCTATGCGCTGCGCAAGGGAAGACCTGAGGATATTATGAAGGATCCAGAACTTGGTGCCATTTATTTTGGAGGGGTTCATGAAGATGAATAGCATTCCGTCTAAGAATTATTCTTTCAAACCCACCGACTATTCTATCAGTATTGATATTAAGGAGGCTTTTTACGGTCGTCGGCTGGTGTTATCCGATATAGAAATCGAGGTTCGCCGAGGCCATGCCGTGGGATTGTTTGGTCATAACGGGGCAGGTAAATCCACTATTTTGAACACGGCGTTTGGTCGGCTAAGCCGATGGAATGGCCAAGTGATCATCGATGGGCAACCTTTACCACGTTTTGGCCCCGAGACCCGCGTGCGTTCTGGAATCGTACTCGTTCCACAAGGACGGGGGGTCTTCCCATCATTGACCGTGGAGGAGAATTTTGCGGTGGCCTGGTCGGCAGCCAAACGCCGAGGCCCTATGGATCGTCAGGCACTAGAGCGTATCTACGACCTTATGCCGGTTATTCGGGACAAATGGAAAGAGCGGGCCGGCAACCTTTCCGGTGGTCAGCAGCAGTTTCTCTCAATCGGGCGAGCGCTCCTGCAAGGGCCCTCGTTTCTATTGCTCGATGAGCCCAGCGTAGGCTTGGCCCCCAAATTGGTCGAAGATATGTTGAAGATGGTCAAGGAAGTCAGTCAAGCAAGCAATGTCGGCGTCCTTTTGGTGGAACAAAATATCAACCAGGCCTTAAACGTCTGTGAACGTGCATACGTGGTGCGGTCGGGGCGTATTGTTGCTCATGCGTCAAGCGAGGAGTTGTCGCAATCCGACATCTTGTGGGGCCTATTCTAGGGGGTGATACTGTGGCAGAATGGCAATCGTTTTTTCATGAATTTGCGCGAAAGACAGCTCATGTGAAATCATCAGTGGCGGTAATCGAATCTGACACTCACAACCAAACTACATTTGAAGGATTACTGTTGCAATCTCAGGCTGTCGCTTCCCTATTGGCGAGCGATTATAACCTAAAGGCAGGGGATATTCTCGCCGTTTGGGTGCCCAATAGCATTGCCGGGTTGGTAGCTCAATTGGCTGCATCTTTGCTGAATGTGAAGATTTTGGCACTCAATACGCGCTATCAAGCGGATGAATTGCGCGAGGTATTTTTCCAGGCACCCCCTAAAGCGATACTTTATGACGGGCAATTCATGAATGGCCGACTTGCTCAAGTACTAAAGAATATGTCCGGATTATGCGGACCCTGTGTTGATGTGCGTGACGACTCAGTGTTTCGTAGGGGATGGTCACTTCCCGACAGTGAGGGCGAGTTTGACCCGTCCGAGCAGATTTTGAATGTGTTCGTGACTTCTGGAACGACGTCAACTCCGAAATTGGTCGCCCATACGCAAGCAAGTGTTACGTCCCGATGTGTCCATGCAGGCGTTTCACTTGAGTGGAATCCCCAGCGCCGCCTTTTGGGGGTTCTGCCATTATGCGGTGTGTTCGGATTCAATAGTGCCTGGGGAATGTTGTTTAGCGGCGGTACCGTGGTTACGATGCGGAAGTTCGATGAAGGTGAAGCTCTTAGAGGGATCGAGCGGGAAGAAATTACAGACTTGGTTGGCAGCGACACCATGTTTTGGCGTTTAATTCATAGCGAGGGTGCTGAACGGTCCATGCGTACGATTCAGGCGGGGACATTCGCCAACTTTACTGGACGGGCAGGCGAGTTGATTCGGCTGTATGAAGAGAAACTTGGGGTGAAGTTGGTGCAGCCCTACGGTTCGTCGGAGTTGCAGGCTCTGATGTCACAATGGCGACCCGACGAGTCATTGGAGGTGAGACAGTATGGCGGGGGCCATCTCTTAACGTCAGGCATTCAAATCCGAGTGGTGGACGTAGACACGGGGGAGACGTTAGGATTTGGGAAACCCGGAGAAGTTCAGGCCAAAGGGCGCGAGATGTTTTCAGAATATCTCGGGAACCCAGACAAAACCCGAGAAGTGATGACGCACGACGGTTGGTTTAAGACCGGCGACATGGGTTCGCTACGGGAGGATGGAAGTTTTATCTTTTATTCCCGTATCAAGGATGGGTTGCGTTTAGGCGGATTTCTCGTTGACCCGGGTGAGATTGAGTCCCATTTGACTGGGTTGGCGGGAATTCTTGACGCCCAAGTGGTGGGCGTCAAGGACCCGAATCTAGGTGACGTAGCGGTGGCCTTTGTACGTGTGAAATCACGCGACGCATTCGACGAAAATCTCGTCCGAAAGGAACTACAGAATCGCGTAGCCTCGTATAAGGTTCCCAGGTATGTCCGCGTGGTGGACGAATTCCCGATGACAGCCGCCGGGACCAACGGGGAAAAAATCCAGAAAGCGGTCTTGAGGCGGATGGGAGAGGAAGCCGTAGAGGAACGACAAGGGCACATTGGTGCTCGAAGGATCATCATTGAACAGTTTGGCGGTCCCGAAGTATTAGTCAATCGGCTTGGCAAAAAGCCGATCCCAGGGCCGACGGAGGTGGTGTTAAAGATTCAAGCGGCTGGCGTGTGCCGCCACGATCTTCTTACACGATCGGGGGCCTTTCCCAATGTCAAGTTACCCGTGGTTTTAGGTCACCAAGGGGCGGGTGTGGTCGAAGCGGTGGGATCGAGCGTCTCGACATTGAAGGTGGGGCAACGGGCCATGACGCTGATCTATGCAGGTTGCGGTACGTGCGATGCGTGTGAACGCGGTGAGGAAATGTTGTGCCGTTCGCGTCCCCGATTTCTCGGTGAGGACTTCGACGGGGTCTACCAGGATTATGTCCTGGTGCCGGAATCCTTAGTCATCCCCCTACCCGATTCCGTCGCAATGGAGACGGCGGCGGTCCTCACTTGCACCGTCGGCACCGCCTATCATGCGATCGTGACGCGGGGAAGGCTTAAGCCCGGGGAAACGGTGGTGATTACGGGGGCAAGCGGAGGGGTTGGATCTCAAACCGTTTTGATTGCCAAAGCCCATCAGGCTCGCGTCATTGCGCTGACGTCTAGTTCTTCTAAGGCGGCCTATTTAAAGAATCTGGGTGCTGACGATATCATTGTTGCCAAAACACAAGAATTCGCGAACGAGGTGAAGACGCTAACCCGCGGGATGGGTGCCGACATGGTTATCGACATCGTGGGAGCGCGAACCATCTCGCAAAGTCTACGTGCGCTGAAGTTTGGTGGGCGCATGGTCGTGGTGGGCAATGTCGATGGTGGACGCACCGAACTTAATCCGGCCCTGTTGATTCTCAAAGAAGTGAGCATCATCGGGACAAAATCCGTAACACGTCGAGAGATGGAGGAGCTGCTGGATTTGGTTCGAAACGGCACCCTTGTGGTCCCAGACCCGGAAGTTATGGAGTTTGAGCAGGCGCGGGAAGCGCATCAGAAAATGGAAGAGGGTAAGAGCGTTGGGCGGATCGTTCTGAAACTGTAATACACAGCGGAACGCCTTGTTGGAGGGACAACGCATGAAGAAGGAAACTGAGTTCTGATATTCCCCGAAGTACACGGCTGACCAAACGATCATGAAAGGGCCTAATTTGCCAAGTGAGATTCCATCTCAAGTGAACCTCGGAAATATGACATTTCTTAAAATTTACGTCATAAGCTCACGTGGGGTTCTAAGAATCACAATGAGTGTTGGGCGGATTGCACCAACAAGTTTTAGTTTTTTGGGTTATGGTTTAACGATTCAGTTCTGCTCCCCATGAACCCTTTTGTTTCAGGATTAGAGCGTCGAATGAGTCATCGTCCACCATCTGAATCAGTCTCATTCTCTTCCCTTCATTCGTCCCATTCGGCGCAGACCTGATTTCCTCGTCGGGTCCCCCTATGGGCGACGAGAAAAGAAGGAAACGCGGAGGTCCCCTGCAACAATCCAATTAATTATTGCAGGGCGCCTTGGTAATGTAATTTGGAAGGAAGTCAGAGTATCACCCCAAAGTCCTCTTACCACGCAAGGTTGTTCACTGGCTATGCCCCGGAGCGCGAGGGTGAAAAGTATCCGAACACCCGAAAAAGCCATTGCCCCGCCCCCTCATGGGGCGTTTCCCCAGAATTCAGCCCAAACCCGGGCCCCAGTAATCGTAGCCGCCAGCGC
>JAKADW010000198.1 GCA_021820165.1 Bacillota bacterium | reverse complement strand
AGGCCCCTAAAGCCGTGTCAATGCGACCCCAGGCTACATCTTTTTTGGCCAGTCCCTTATCCGTGACCGCACCTTGCTGGAAAAATAACATCCATGGCGTTAAAGTGGCGCCAATATCGGCGAGAATCATCACAATGGTGGACGAATTCCATCCTCCCGGAAGCGGCGTCCAGCGTAGCGCCGCCTGACCCACTTGGCCCCACGAGACGGGTGCGAAAAACACCAACACGAAAAACACGAGATTAAACGCGGCTAATGCGAGGATCATCCGCTCCCATGACCAATAACGACGAAACAGCACCGCGATGGCGACCACGCCGAGCCCGATCAAGACCGCTAACGGAGCGGGCACATGGAAATAGCCAGCGCCCGCGACAATGCCGACAAATTCGGTGACAAGCGTGAGGAAGTTGGTGAAGAGTAGGTCGCCCATGGCAAAGTTGCCCCAGAAACGGCCAAATCGCTGATAGATCAATTCGGCATGGCCCTTTTTAGTGTGCGCACCAAGCCGCACCGTAATCTCTTGTGCGATGAATGCCATGGAAAACGTGAGAACCACGAACGGAATAAAAAACCCTATCCCAAATTGGGAACCGGTGGCTGCGTACGACAGCATACTCGGCGCGTCGTTTTCACCGAGCATCACCAAAATCCCGGGACCCACCAATAGCCACAAGAGTCGCGTCCATTGACGCCGATTCCGCGCTTGCTGCACGCGAATCCGATCCTGTGCCCTCGCCACCGTTTCTCGATCCATTGACGGTTCTCTAGAGGCCATGACCTTCCCCCCATGTTCCATGTATTAGCCCGGAACCACATTCTTAGCTCGAGGCAATATCACGGTACGAATAGGGAGCCCGAAGTGTGCATATACATAAGATCCCTCTTGGCAAATTGTTTTTCTTCTGCGTTCCAGGTGCTCTGTTCTGCTTGCAACCCATGACTAATGAT
The DNA here is from genome assembly GCA_021820165.1 of Bacillota bacterium. The sequence goes on along the minus strand of JAKADW010000198.1, from coordinate 3,666 downwards.
GATATGTTGTGTATGCGATCTTTTCGCAATAAGAGCGGAGGTGCGTGCAGATGCCAAATCTATGGGACCCACATATGGGAATCATATGGACCACAGCCCTATTGACCGCGTTCCTTTTAGGCATGGTCCATGGTATTACGCCCGATGAACACACCTGGCCTATCACGTTCAGCTATGCGATTGGGAGTTATTCCACGCGCAAGGGACTCGTGGCGGGGCTCACGTTTTCCGCGGCATTCACCCTACAGCGCGCCATTGCGAGTGAACTCGCCTATCTCGCGTTCGACAAGTGGTTTACGCTCGGTTCCAAAGTCGATTACGTCGTATATCTCATTGTGGGAATGGCCATGGTCTGGGCCGGTCGATACATTTTTCAAGGGAAGCACTGGCATCTGTCATTGCGAAAAAAATCTCGGGTGACGGTGTCCGCGGACACGCTGGCCGTGCGCGCCCCAAAGCCATGGATGCCGCTCGTTCACGGTTTCATCGCAGGCTGGGGCTTTGGAGCTTTTGCCATTATCATTTACACGGTGTTGGCGCCCGCGATGCCTTCTGCGGCCTGGGGATGGGTTCCCGGAGCGCTATTTGGTTTAGGCACCACCGTGATGCAAGCTCTGGCCGGCGCCCTATTTGGTTGGATTAGTCAGCGTTTGGGGCTCCCACCCGAAGCCACACAAAAGGTCGCTCTGGTCACCGCGAGCCGGACGCTCACTTGGGGAGGCGTCGCGTTCGTAATCGGCGGCGTATTTGGCCTAGTGGTTCCGAAACTCGCCAATTTTAAGGTCACGACCGGGATTCACGTACACAATTTGCACGAGATAGGCATTGCCTTTGTGTTAGTAGTGGTCACCGTGATGGGCATTGGGCTCACGACGCTGGTGCAACAGACACGCTATTGGGCGCATCAGCAAAAAGGGTCGCCACCATCCGCGCTATCTCACTAGCTAAAAGGAGAATCTGGACCGATGACTAATCGAGACACCCCCCTGCGGGCCGAAGATGAGTTACGACACCTCCTACACGCGAAAAACCTGCGGGTCACGCCAGATCGACTCCGCGTCTTCAGAGCGTTAGCCGATGCGCCGAAGCCGTTGTCTATGGCGGCTATCATCAATCTGGTGGCGTTTGATGGAGTGAATCAGGCCACCGTGTACCGCACCATGGAACAGTTCTTGGCCATGGCCGTGGTACACGCGGTATTACTCCACGATGGAGTCGTGGCCTATGAACTGGTCCCACCGTTTGCTAGCCACCATCACCACTTCATTTGCCTAGAGTGTGGACATGTTGAGGATCTGGCTCAAGACCGTGTCGATACGGCCTTGACGCATAGCCTTGAAGGGCTCGGGCTACACGTCATGGGCCATAAGATTGACCTCTATGGTCTTTGTAAAGCGTGTGTGGCGGCGGGCGCCAATGCGGACTCGGCACCCTTATAGAGCACATCGACTCCGACCGGTAAACTCGCTTCATTGACCAAAAAATGGGGAGAGTGGTGGGGGAATATTTCACCCTCAGGTGCACATCCTAGAAACAGGAACGCTCCCGGACGGTGGTGTAGGTAATAGGCGAAATCCTCGCCGCCCATCGAAGGATGGTCGTCTTTCAGTGTCACAGTGCCTTCAATGGCTCTTGCCCATCGTTCGGCAGACCCGGTGTCGTTGACCACCACCGGGTACCCGCGCATGAATTTTACGTCCGCGGTGGCGTCGTAGAGACTCGCCGTCGTCTTCGCGATATGACGTATCTCTCGCTCGATCAAATCTTGGGTCTCTGTCGAAAAGGTACGAACGGTCCCCGACACTTCTGCCGATTCGGCAATAATGTTGAAAGTCGTCCCTGCCTTGATGGTGCCACAAGTCACCACAGCCGGTTCAAACGCCCCGACCCTCCGCGAAACGATGGTTTGTAAATTCACCACAATTTGAGCGGCAATCAGGACCGCGTCTTTAGTGGCCTCTGGCTGAGATCCATGGCCGCCTCGACCGCTAACACGGATAATAAAGGAATCGGCGTTGGCCATCATGGGCCCCGGTGCAACTCTGGCGGTTCCCACTGGATATTCCGACCAGAGGTGTAAGCCGAGCACCTCGTCCACCCCGTCCAGAAGCCCAGATGCAATCAGGTCGAGTGCCCCGCCTGGTGGCAACTCCTCGGCCGGTTGAAATAAGATCCGAACCCGGCCTGCCCACTGATCTCGCTCTTTTATGAGACGGGCTGCGGTGCCGAGCAAAATAGCCATATGGCCATCATGCCCACAGGCATGCATAACCCCAGGGTGGGTTGAAGCAAAGGATAATCCGGTTTCCTCCTGCAAAGGCAGGCCATCCATATCGGCACGGAGCGCAATGGTCCGACCGGGCCGCGAAGAGTCAATGTCGGCAGAGATGCCGGTTTTATGCACGACGGGATCCAAGCCCATCTCCTGAAGCGCGTTCATTAAATAGGCGTGCGTTTTATTCTCTTGAAATCCCAGTTCGGGAATTTGGTGCAAGGCGCGACGATGCGCAATCACTTCCTCTTGCCAGGTCATAGTAGTCCGTCCCTTCAGTTAAATTATTCGATGCCCCAGGGCTGACGCAATGAGGTTGGCAGCCAATTCCCCGGTTCGGTTATGTTCGTCTAGGATCGGATTGACTTCGACCATCTCCATACTGGTTAGGATGTCCCCCTCTGCCAGCAATTCCAATGCCAAGTGAGCCTCCCGATCGGTTAATCCTCCGCTATAGGGAGTCCCAGATCCCGGTGCATAGAGCGGATCGAGTGCGTCAATATCGAAGCTACAGTGGACACCATCGGTCTCTTTGGTCACGATATCGATGGCGCGCGCCATGACCTCGCGCATCCCGTAGCGGTCAATTTCGTGCATCGAAAACACGGTCGTCCCGCTCTTGCGTAGAGCTTCTGCCTCGGGCGGATCCAAGGTACGCACCCCTACATAGACAATTTTCGCCGGATCGACAAAATGGCCGTGATACGCGGTCATTAAGGTCTTGTGCCCGAGACCGACCGAGGTCGCGACGGGCATGCCATGAATATTTCCCGAAGGCGAGGTGGCATCGGTGTTATAGTCTCCGTGAGCATCGAACCATAGTAACCCAAGGCGCGGCTGGCGCCGTAAGAGTCCTGCAATAGTACCGATGGCGATGCTGTGATCCCCCCCTAGCACCAAAGGGAAGGCCCCTTCTTCCAATGATTTTTCTACAGTGCGTGCCAGGATGCGACTCACCTTGACAATCTCATTAAGGTATTTAAGATGGGTCCCCGTGGTGACGCGACTTTCTGGCACGGGAACGGGAAGGTTTCCGATGTCGGACACGATGTGTCCAACCTGGCGTAAGGTCTCGTGTAGGCCCGCGTAACGAATCGCGCTCGGACCCATGTCCACCCCACGGCGATCGGCTCCATAGTCTAACGGCACCCCGATGATTCGTATCGTTTTGCTCTGCATAACGCTCTCCCACCCTCACCCGTCGTTTTCGGTTTCCAATCTTTTTCTATTATAGCCGTTCTTGGCTAATCGCGGACCAGCAGGTGCGTGGGTGGTGGCACGGGAAGATTCTTCTCCGGCCACCGCCCTTTTAAAAACCAACGCTCCGTGCCGACAAAGATATACCAGGCGATATCGCGCTGATACTGCGAATTCATTAGCAAGGCCTCTTCGTG